>CAZWLF010000016.1:2103-10840 GCA_964634805.1 uncultured Gammaproteobacteria bacterium | reverse complement strand
AATAGGACATTTCTACTTGGGCCGTTAATAGGACATTATCACTTGGGACTGACAACTGTCTTATTATGAGGACAGTCCTTCTTTCTAACTTATACTGCCCCAGAAGGATGTTGTTTGTCATTGTGGAAATATGGTTAGACCGCTAAAGTTTCTAAAAATAAAAACTTCTTTGCCGACTTGTTCCAGTATTCCTCAATTTTTCTTTCCAAAGACAGAAACCCGTTTAACATCTTTTTCGTTTAATCAGTTTAGAGATGTGTAAAGGAGGTGAAAATTAAAAAATGAGCAAAAAAACAATCGCTTTAGTGGTAACAGGTTTGGCGGCATTGACTATGGCTGTTCCTACTTTCGCAAGCTGGGGAGGAAGCAGTTATTGCCGATATTGCCGCGATGAAGAGATTACCGAGGTTGTCAGTTCGTCCGTGGCGGTCGCAGATACCGGACTTAATCATACTGATGACAGCGCTGGCGTGGTCAACTCCCTTTTCTCAGGAGCCAGCGCCGATAGCAAAGGTGATCGGACCATCAGGACAGGCGATGCCTATGCCGGATCCGATTCTTTTGTCGTAATCGCTGGTGATGATCAGGGATGCGGTGATTCTTTCTGTGGTGATGGCATGGGTGGAGAGTCTGGGCTGGAGACAGAAGTAGTTAGGGTTACCAGCGGTTCTTCCGCAAGCGCCTACACTGGCGGTAACAGCGCGAATAATACCGCTTCCGTTGTCGAGAGTGGTTTTTCGTTTGCCGATGCCGGCAGTAGGGGTGGTAGGACTATCAACACCGGTAATGCCGATGCTGAGAGCAGTTCCTGGGTAATTATTGGTGCAAGCATTTTGCCCCTCTAATTTTCGCTGTAAAAGGGTCTGCGGACGGTTTCCGGCTTAAAGCCGGAAACCCCGCAAGCCCAAATTTAAGTTTTTATGATTTTTAGAAAAAAGAAAACTATCAGATTTATCTGCCTTTTTTGGTCGCTTTCTTTGAGTTTGATTAATCCTTTATTGGTTCCGATAGCCTACGCTCAGGAACTGACCGGAACTGATGATCCTGTTGTGGAGGCGGAGCAAGAGTCGGTTTCTGAAACGGCAGAGTTCGGATCCGAGGAGGAAAGTGTTTCTGATCCGGAGCAGGCCGGTGACTCTGAGGAAGGGAACGATTCTGAGGAATCAGATCAGGGGATAGAGTCAGATCAAGAAACTGAAAGCGAGTCGGTTGGCGCGACTTCGCCGGACCAGTCTGAGGCAAATTCGGAATCAGATCAAGACCAAATTATATCAGGGGGTGTCTCTGAAGAGGATGATAGTGAGGCCGATTTACCGGAAACAGCTATTAATACCGGCGACGCTAATTCCCAATCGGCAATAGACAATATTATCAATCAAAACGAAGCCACTGTTTCCGGCACGATTTCCTCGCCGGAGGACAATTGCGCCCCGCCGATAGGGGAGACTGACTGCCCCGACGGAGTTGAGGTTGACAATGATAATTTCGCTGATGTTGATAATCAGGCCACTTCTTCGGCCGATACCGGAGAGAATTCGGTTTCGGGTACTGATGGTAACGCGGAAATCGACACCGGTGATGCCGCGGCCGGAGCGGATATTGATAATCAGCTAAATACTAACACCACCGTCTTTGACCCGGACGAGTCTGTCGGTGATGGCGGGACTGCCCCCGAGGATCCAGAGCCGGAAACTTCCGGAACCGGGGAAGAGGAAACAGAAGAAGAAAGCTCAGAAGATCAATCTTCGGTAGTGGTAGTGGATAACCAAAATGATAGTTTTGTCGTTAATGACGTTGGTGTTACTGCTGAAACCGGTCAAAACCAGGCCGATGATAACGCCGGAAACGCAACCGTTAAAACCGGAGACGCCCTGGCTTACGCCAATTTGATTAATTTTCTTAATACCAATATCGTCGGCTCCGACTTTGGCATTTATCTGCTTAATTTGACCGAGGGCAGTCAGGAAACGATTAATTTGGATCTTTGGTGGCAGAAGATATTAGAGCAATCGCAGAATGGGGGCTTAAGTCTTTTAAGTGGCGAAGATTTTGATCTTTTCAGAATCATCAATGATAATTTGGCGGCAATAGACAATGATGTTAATGTTTCTGCCGATACTGGCGGTAATTCAGCCAGCGGTAATAGCGGCGCAGCCGAAGTTGGAACCGGGGACGCCGCCGCTTTGGCCAATGTAGTTAACTTTGCCAATCTAAACTTAACCGGGTCGAAATTCTTTTTGCCGGTGATCAACATTTTCGATTCTTTTTCCGGCAACATAATTCTGCCCAGACCGGAAAAATTTATCTTTGACTCCGGCTTGCTTTTATCCCAAGGTCCTGATGTTGTTTTTGAAAACCAGAACTCCGGTCAAGTGGAAAGCCAAGTTGGCTCTTTGGCAACTACCGGCGGCAATAGCGCTAATAATAATCAAAGCGGCAGCTTGATAGACACCGGAAACGCAGAAAGCAGAAGCAATAGCCTTTCCTTTGTTAATACCGATCTTTACGGCAACAATTGGTTCTTTCTAAGCCTTAACATTTTGGGGTCTTGGCTGGGTCAGGTGCTTGGCTGGACTGCGCCGAACTCAACGGAGACGGTTTCCGGCAATGGTCCAATGATTTTTGAACTTTCGCAGACGCAGACGATCATTGAAGAAGGTAACGGCCAGGAGCCTTCCTTACCCGGCGGGGACGATTCCACGGCTGAGATAACCAACATAAACTCGGCGGATATTAAAAATAATGTCCAGACTTCCGCCAATACCGGCGGCAATTCCGCTGATAATAACGGCCAAGACGCCAGTGTTAAAACCGGTGAAGCCAAGGCTCTGTCGAACTTAGTCAATTTTATTAATACCAATGTTTGGGGAAGTCATTGGTTTTTCGGATTGGTAAACATCTTGGGTAATTGGAAAGGAAATGTCATTTTTGCTTATCCGGACTTAACTATTTCCCTCTCCGGCCAGCCTGGGCCGATTGAGGCAGGAACCGAGGCGGAATATATTGTTTATTACCGGAATAAAGGCTATGATTCGGCCAAAAATGTTGTGATTGAGCTTGAGCTTCCGGTCGAGAGCGACTATCTGTTGGATAATAGTGGGCTGCCGGTGGAAATTGACGATCGGCACTGCCGCTGGTCTTTAGCTCAGGTCGGAGCCGGAGAGGAAGGTTCTTTTACTGTTACGGTTATGGTTGGCGCTGATTTTTCCGGAGACCAGCCCAATGCGGAAATTTCTTTGTTCTCGAAACTGTTTACCGTCTACGCCGCCGAGGGAGAGGAGTTCCGTATTGTTCTTTCCGCCGCCATCGGCACTGCCGATCCGGAGTCCGATCTTTCTAACAACAATTCATTTGCCATTACCGATGTTTACCGGACCATTGCGGAGACCGACGACCAAGAAAGCAATCAGTCGTCCGCAGAAGAGGAACAAATTGGCGACAGCGGCGGCCAGGATCATCGCCAGCCGGTTCTTGAAATTTCTGCCCAAAATAATGTCAACGGTTTTGTCTACTTAGGAGACACAGTCAGTTTTGAAATTATTGTTAAAAATATCAGCGATGTTCCTTCTTACGACACGGTAGTCACCCACGCGCTTTATAACGGCGATCCTGAAGACTTTGGCATTGGTGAGTTTTACTTGGGGACGGTTAAGCCCGGGGAAAGAGTAGTACTCAGGTTTGGTATGTATTTAATGAATAACGGCACCTTAAAACCGAGCCACTATCGGACAGTGACTCAGGCTTTTGGCTATGCTCAGGATGATAACGAGGTCGCTTCCGATCGGGTTTTAACTTATTTTGAGATTCGCTTAAGGAATTTGATTCCTGTTTTTAAAGTTGAAGCCAAAGAAGAAGACCCCGGGGATATTTTGGGAGATTTTTATTGTAATCTTGAAGAGGATCTTTTACCATATCTTTTAGTCTTTTTACTATCATCATTAGGCCTGATTGAAAAAAGCCGCCGGGCGCTTGCGATTAAGAAGAGAGTAGACGGCAAGAAAAAATAAAGTCATGGCAGATAAGAAAGTTGGGCTGAAAATTTGCAAAGCGATTGCCTTTACTTACGAAGTTTGTTTTTACCTGGCCCTTTTGATCGCCTTTTTCTTTTCTCTTTACAAAATTTTGGCTTACTACGGAATTTTCACTCCTTCGGTTTAATCTTCACACCCCCGGGTGGGTTGGGTTGACACCTAAGGAAAAAGATCGCTTTGGGGTTGCTGGAATTAAGTGGATACCGCTTGTTTAACCTTCTTGTGATAACGGTTCTAAAGAGTGTAATATAAGTAATCAAATGAGCTTATCAAACTGGCTTAAAAATCTTTTCATTCCGGGCGGGAAGAACAACTACCGGGCCCGGATTTTACATCCTTCTTTTCTCTCCGCTTTTATCTTTCTTTTTTTGCTAAACCAGACCTTGATTAATTTTGTCGCCTTATTAAAGCCGGGAGTACTGGGTTATTCTTCTGATATTAGCCCGGAGCGGGTGATTGAACTGACCAATGACGAAAGGGCTAAACACGGCTTAAAACCGCTTAAAAACGACTCTTCCCTTAACGAGGCGGCTTTGCGAAAAGCGGGTGATATGTTTGCTTTTGACTACTGGGCTCACCAGTCCCCTTCAGGCAGAGAACCTTGGTCTTTTCTAAAAGAGGTTGGTTATGACTATCGGGTCGCCGGAGAAAACCTGGCCCGCGATTTTTATGACGCCGATTCCGCAATAGAAGCCTGGATGAAGTCTCAAACTCATCGTGAAAACATCTTAAACCCAAAGTTTGCCGAGATTGGTGTTTCTGTGGTTGACGGCACTTTGGGCGGGATCAGTACTACTTTAGTAGTTCAGTTTTTCGGGGCTAAGACCGGCAGTTCCCTTTATGCCGAAGCCTCCGAGCTTGATCAGGAACCGTTGTTTACGGCTCAAATGGAAACAAAAACCTTAGTTTCTGACCAATCCGAAACTCTTTCTTTAGCGACCTTGGCGGAGGAAACAAAAACTCCGGTTAATCCGCTTTATTTAACTAAGGCGGTTGGAGGCTTTTTCTTTGGGTTGGTTCTGGTTGCTTTGGTGATTGACGGCTATTTTGTTTGGAAAAAGAAAATTTACCGTTCTACCGGGAGAACTACTTCACACGCTGTCTTTTTGGCAGTGATGTTCTTTTTAATTTTACTAAGTGGTTCTCAGGGTTTGGTAAACTAAGGCTATGGTCTTAAAAATTTTTTTGAAAACGATCAGAAAAGAGCCGGTGGACTTTGCCATTTTAGGGATAATTTTTTCCCTAATGATCTTTGGTTTTGTTTGGTCTGCCCATGATAATAGTGTTCAAGAAAAGATTATTATTTTAACCGGGACTCTTTACTTGTTCTGGGGAATTATTCATCATTGGCATCGGGGAGACCTGTGTTTAAAAATAATTTTGGAATACCTGCTTTTATCTCTTCTTGGAGTCACCGCGGTGCTTTTTGTTATTCTCCGTCGCTGAGTCCGCCCTTTAACCCCGGGGGTTAAAAAAATACCTTAACCTTCGGAATTCAATAGTCCCGTTGAGCCCTAATTGGTATAATATCGATTATGAGTTTTTATTTCTATAGCCCGACCAAGGGGAAATTGGCTTGGGAAGATCTGAGCCAGGAAATCCGCCGGTTTATTGTTGCCCACCCCGAAGACGACTACCAGTTGATTATTGGGTCTGACTCCAGAACTAAAATCGAGGGGAAAAGTCATGGCCTGGATTTAGTTACCGCAGTGGTGATTCACCGGAAAGGCCGCGGAGGAAGGTATTTTTGGTCTAAAACCAGAGTGATTAATGTTTTTTCCCTGAAGGAAAAACTTTACCACGAAACGATCTCCTCCCTGGAAACGGCTCATAAACTAATGGGGATTTTGAAAGAGGACTTAAACGGCCAGTTTGAAGCCCTGGAAATTCATATTGACGTTGGTGAAAAAGGTCCCAGCCGGGAAATGATTAAAGAATTGGTTGGCATGGTTAACGGTAATGGTTTTAAAGCAAAAACTAAACCCGGCGCTTACGCCGCTTCCACAGTTGCCGATAAATACACCTAAAATAAACTCAAAAGTTAAAAGTCAAAGGTTAAAAGTGAAAGATGCCGAAACGGAATCTTTTCTTAGGCTACCAAAGCCATTGCCGCGGCGGAAACAATTGGGATCCAAATGTTGTCGTCAACCTTTTTGCCTTTAACCTTCGGACCAATGAATTCCAAAATTGAAGTGGTTAAAACACCGGTTAAGGCTCTTAGCGGGCCGACAAAATTCATTACTAACAACATAGAGGCGAAAAATGCGGCACAGCTTGGACCGATCAGTTTTTCTTTAGGCCGGTTATAAAAAAATCCGGTTAGGGCGTTAATCGAGTCGCCGGCGGCTAAATTGATAATTGCCGCCATGGCAATGCTTTTTTCAAAAAATAAAAGCGCTGTTAGAGAACTTAACAGGTACCAGAACACGCCTAAGCCAGGAAATTCCGGGTTTTTATCTCTTTCAAAATGGACCACAAATTTTCTGAAGATTTTGAATTCTGGATGGTTGACAAAAAACATGATCAGTCCTAGTCCTAAGAAAATCGGGATTATCTGTAGATCTGTTATCAATTGATATTTAAGAAGAACCACCAGTCCGACGCCGAAGGCAAAATGAATCAGTTTTCTTTTAATATTGGAGTGCGGTTTAACAACCTCTTTTAGATTAATCAAGAAAAATCCAATCCAATAAATCAGGGTGGCAAAGACAAAACCAAAGAAAATATCGGTGTAATAATGAACTCCTAAAAGGACCCTTGAAAGGGCGATTACTAAATTGATTCCAAAGCCGAGCCAGGAAAGCTGCGGCGCTACTGAGGCCAGGGTCCAGGCAAAAATTGTTGCCAGCATGGTATGGAGCGAGGGAAAAGAGAAGTCTTGGGGAATGTTGGCGCTTAGGCCCAAGACTTGGGGCTGGTAAATAAAAGGTCTGGGGATAGCGGCTACTTTTTTAATTGTGATTCCGGCCAGAAAAGCGCATAAATAAATGGCAATCGTGGCGGTGGCGGTTTTAGTTTTTTTCTGGACGATCGCCATCACTACCGGAGCCAAAACTATGCAAGCGAGCAGGATATCCGAGTTTAATAGGTTACCGATCATTTTTTTGTCTTTACCTTTTTGGCCCGCCAAAGATTTATTTTGCCATGATTTCCGGAAAGCAGCACTTTTGGCACTTTCCAGCCTTTAAACGCCTCCGGCCGGGTATATTGGGGAAACTCCAGTAACATTTGGTCGTTTAAAATTTCAAATTTATTATTTTCTTTTTTAATTAATTTTCTTAGGCCGGGGGAGAAGGATTCGATCTCTGAGGCGCCTTCTTTTTCAAGAACATTGGGCAACAGTCGGGCGATTGCGTCGACAACTGCCATGGCTGGAATTTCTCCGCCGGAAAGAACATAGTTTCCGATCGAGATTTCCTGGTCAACCAAGTGTTTTCTTATTCTCTCGTCTACTCCCTCATAATGCCCGCAGATCAAGGTTATTTGATCTAATTTTGCCAACTCTCTTGCCATTTTCTGGTCGAAGGTTTTTCCCTTAGGGGAGAGAAGTATTGTTTTCGAGTTTAGATCTTTTACGGACACTCCCGGGGTGTGTTTTGGCTCCCCGGGAGTGGATTCTATTTCTTCAAGGGCATTGAAAATCGGCTCGATCCGTAAAATCATTCCCGGCCCGCCGCCGTAAGGATGGTCGTCAACCGTACCCCTTTCGTCAATGGCCCATTTTCTTAAACTGTGAGTGTTAATTTCAACAGCCCCAATCGGTCTGGCTTTTTTAATCATGCTCCATTCTAAAAAAGGAGCAAAAAGCTCGGGAAAAAGAGTGATGATATCAATTTTCATTTACTGATTTTAGCACGATAAGGGGTGTTCCTTCACTCCAAGGCGTCTTATCTTTTTTTTGGAGGCGGGTTGCGCTAAAAATATTAAAGCGAGAAGATAAACATGAATTGGACAGTTGTCGGGCGGTATAAGCTTGAGCGTGGCCGGTGGCAAACTGTCAGTTGGGTAAAAGAGACCTCCGATGGGCGGAAGAGAATCAATCGCTTTGGCAGAAAGAACCAACGTCCGTGCCGGTTCTTGTAACCGGTATCTGGTAAGGCCGAGGCAGGCACCGCCGTTTAGAGGATTGAGCAACTCTCTGGAGCAACCTCGGCATTTTGATTCTGAGCAGTTCGACGGATTATATAACCCTGAGTTTGTCAAAGGGGTTGAGAAGAATTGTTCTTAATACCGGTAATTGAAACAAACACAGCCTTCCTGGTGTATCATAAGAAATAAGTAGTAATCCAAATAGGCATTTTTAACAGTGGTTTTTCTTAAAGTTGCATTATTTTAGCTTGAGTTTATAATATAGGTTGCTTATAGGTTATTTTCTAAATAAAACCAAATGGAACCACTTTCTCCGGAGGGTGAAGGGGGAGTGAAAGTATTATCCGCTACCCCGCGAAGCCAGTGGGCAGCCCCATTGCGGTTAGGTAGGGCGATGGAAGTGCAAAGAAGAAGAGATAAGAGGGCCTTCTTGCATCTTAATGTGGGGCCAGTGGAGGCTGAGGAGATGGCAAACTGCCTCGACGCAATGCGTAGGGGTCAGTATCGATTACCCGAAAGTCCAGGGATCAGAACCAACTAGAATCCTTTTTAACAGAACTTCGATTTTTTACCGTTTACTTTTCGATCACTGTATATTAAATATTAAATATTAAATA
>CAZWLF010000016.1:0-2003 GCA_964634805.1 uncultured Gammaproteobacteria bacterium | reverse complement strand
TACTAACTACTAACTACTAACTCCCTTTTGCTCCACATTCCCAGCTCCGGCCTGCCGACCCGGTCCAGTTTATCAAAATTCCCGGTCAAATAAACTCCGTTTTGGTATTTAAAATAAGCAGCCACTCCGACCATGGCGGCATTATCATTGAAAAGTTTTTTTTGAAAAGGAAAATAAACAGAGACTCCTCGTTTTCGGCCGACCGTCCGGATTTTCTTTCTTAAATCAGCGTTGGCGATCACCCCGCCGCCAACAGCCAAAGTTTTGACCCCTGTCTCTTCCAGAGCAGATTCCAATCTGTCAATAATCGAGTCAAAGACGGTTTTTTGGAAAGAAGCGGCTAAATTAGCCAAATTTTTATTAATCCTGGCCGGTGGCAGTTTTTCCAATTCTCTTTTAAAAGCGGTTTTAAGTCCGGAGTAGGAAAAATTAAAATCTTTCCGCTGTTTCATTGGTATTGGCAGAGAAAGAAAATCAGCGCTCCCCCTTTTAGATAGTTCTTCGATAATCGGTCCTCCCGGGTAACCCAAACCCATCATCTTGGCCGCCTTATCTAAAGCTTCTCCGGCGGCATCGTCTAAGGTTTTTCCCAAAACTTGATATTTTAAATGGTCTTCGACGATGATCAAGCTGGTAGTTCCGCCGGAAACGATCAGAGCTAAAAAAGGAAAGTTAAAATCTCTTTTTGGCAAGCCGTTTCTATTTTGGCTAAAGACGGAATAAATATGCCCCTCGATGTGATCTACCGGGATTAAAGGTTTTTGGAATTTCAAGGCCAATCCTTTCGCCTTGTTAAGTCCTATCTCTAAAGCGATTACCAGCCCGGGTCCGAAAGTGACGGCAATAGCGTTAACCTGGTCAATTTTCAACCCGGCGTCTTTCAACGCTTTTTCAACAATCGGTTCTATTTTTTCTACATGGGCTCTTTTGGCCAAGGTAGGGTAGACCCCGCCGTATTTTTTATGAATATTTATTTGGGAAAAAACAGCGTTGGAAAGAATTCTTCTGCCTTCGGTTACCGCCGCCGCGGTTTCATCACACGAAGTTTCAATCGCCAAAATTTTCATTTTTTTATTCTAACGGACTTTTAATATTTTTAAGCTTAGGGTTGGTCACTTGAGTGTATCTTTGGGTGGTTCTGATATTTTGATGACCCAACAGCTCTTGGAGATAGCGAACATCCACGCCGTTTTCTAATAAGTGGGTGGCAAAACTGTGCCGCAGACTGTGAAAGGTGGCGCTTTTCCTAACATAAGCCTTTTTAAGAGAATTTTCAAAAATTTTTTGAGCCGTTCGGGTTGTCAGTTTTCCGCCCCGTTCACTGGCAAAAACAAAGTCGTTGTTTGAGCTTCCCGCGGTTAAGTTTCTAAGATTATTTACTAACTTCTCGGGCAAAATACTGATCCTGTCTTTTTGCCCCTTTGCTTGTTTGATGTGGATGGTTGTTTCACGCAGGTCAAGATCTTTCACCCTCAAAGCAACTACTTCGCTTACCCGGAGACCCGCGCCATAGGCGAGGGATAATAAAAGCCTGTGCTTTGTGTTTTGGGTTGATTGTAAAATTTGTTTGACTTCTTCTCTTGAGAGTACGACCGGCAGACTCTGACTCTTCTTTGCCGACCGGATACCAACTTTTTGATCGATTCCGGTCACGTTTCGGTAGTAGAATTTGATTGCGTTTAGAAACAGGTTTCTGGTCTGAGGTGACATTCCTTTTTGTTCACAAGATAGAAGAAATTCTTTGATATTTTCTATGTTCAAATAGCCAAGATTGGTTTTCTTAAAGGCAAAATACCCCCGCAAGCTATAAAGATAACTTTTTACTGTTTTGGGGCTGTAGTTTCTAATCTTGAGTTCACGCTCCGTTTGCTCTAATTGTCTTTGCATGATTGCCCGGAAAGTTAAAATAGGTTAGTATTTATCCAGACAAATACTAACCCGTTTTCACATAACAGTCAAGATTAATGAGGTGTCACGAAAACAATTCGTATAATAACCAGTTA
>CAZWLF010000015.1:0-10859 GCA_964634805.1 uncultured Gammaproteobacteria bacterium | reverse complement strand
CAGTAAACACGAGAAGGGTAGTTCTTGCAAGCCTTTGATCCCGAGCGGTTCGACATGATCGCTGTTGAACTTGTCGAATCATATAGGGTAAACCCGGGCCGGGAATCTTGTTTGGTTTTTGAATTTTAGAATTGTTTTATCTTTCTTCTTCGAGCGTAGTCGAGGAGCTTATCCGCTTACGGGGAAAAAGATAGATGCGTCTGCTGGCCCGCCCCGACCTCTCAGCAAAGCAGGCTGTGGATAAATCTGTGTGCCGTCCACCTTCAAGGTGTCCGTAAATCTTGCCTCAAAGGTGCCAAGAGTGCCGAGCTTATCGGGAGATTCCAAGCGGATCGCGATCCCGGATCGTTCCAAATCTTTCGATCCGGGATCAAACCAGGGCATTTTTCCGACCAGCCTTTGGTCTTTATCAAAAAGCGGTTCCCAACAAGCCCATCATGCAGTTTATTCTTCGAGCAAGTTCACGAGTCGAGAAGTTCCTCTAACAGTTTAAAATCTGTCTGTCCCGGAACGGACCACGGATCAATCCGCCAGCGGGCGGACCACGGGCGTACCCGAGTGCAGTTTATTTATAAATCGGTATTTTCTTGCCGGTCATCACCAGTCCTAAACTCAGCCTCCGGCCGTCAACATCCAAAGATTCAACATAGCAGTTGATCTTTTGTCCCAGCTCCAGCTTTGCCTCAGGAGGAATCTTGCTGATATGGACCAGTCCCTCTATTCCCGGTTCTAAACGAACCAAGGCGCCAAAACTAGCTAACCTGACGATTTCGCCCTTAAAATGTTTGTCAACCGGATATCTCTTGGCAATGCCGTCCCAGGGATCTTTGGTTAATCTCTTAACTGAAAATTGAAGTCTGCCTTCTTCTTTATTGATTAAAACCACTTTGACGCTGTCTCCGGCTTTATAGATCCCGGGCAAATTATCTACTTTCTCCCAAGAAATCTCAGAAATATGAACTAGGCCATCAAGCAGTTTCTGGTCAACTTTGATTTGGACAAAAAGTCCAAAAGGCTCAACTCTGACGATTTTGGCCTTGAATTCCTTGCCTTCTTTAATCGCCTCTATTAATTTTTGTTCCTCTTCCACCGTCTCCGGCTCACTGATCAGCCGCTCACTAAAAACCAGTCTGTTTTTCTCCCGATCAACCTCCAAAACCTGAACTTTTATTTTCTTACCCACCATCTGGTTCGGATCCTGGTCATACTTGCTGCCAATCTGAGAACCAGGAATAAAACCCAAAAGTCCAAACGGAGCAATTACTACTAAACCGCCGTGGCTCTCTTCCCTGCCGGAAACTTCGGTCTCCTCTTTTGTTTTTATTTTTTCCTCAAAAAACCACCAAGCAGAGTTAGCCGCCGCTTTCCTTAAAGAAAGCAGGGTTTGACCTCTCTCATTTTCGGGAACTCTCACCTGGACTTCAACCTGATCTCCAATTTTAAGCTGAGAAACAAAGTCGGCCACCCGGGCCAGTTCCCTGCCGGCAACGATTCCCTCGTTTTTAAAACCAATATCAATATACAAGGTACTGCCTTTTTTCTCGGCAATTGTTCCGGTAAGAAATTCTCCTCTCTTTAGACCATGAAGTGCTTCTCCCGACTGAGCCAGAAGCTCATCCATTGTTTGAGGTTCTTTACCTTTTTTTGCTTTTTTCGACATATTTTGTTCATGTTCTCCTTTCTTAATTCTTTAGTGTTCCAAAAAAGGTCCCTTGATCTATCCAAAGGCAGGACCTTAAACCGCCAGAATAGTCTTAATTTCAAATTTAAGTTGCCAACCGGGTACGCCTATAAATAGGCGCTTTAAATAGAAAAGTTTAGTTTGGTCGATAAATACGGGTTGGCTTAAATCGTTGCCGATCTTCCACCTCCCGCTTTTTCCCAGTAGTCTACTGGGGACCTCCCGCCTCGTGCACAGCACAAGGAAATCCTAAAGGATTAAAACTCCAAATCACAAGCGCCAAATCACAAGCAAACCCTAAATAGCAAATTCAAATCAACAAAAAGTTTAAAATTTTGATAATTGAATCTTGGAATTTATTTGCTCGCCCTGAACCGTGTTTGCTCTGGTTCAAAGGGGTTTGGGATTTGGTTATTGGAATTTTGGAATTTTTCTCTTCCTATAGAAATTCCTTGTGCTATGCACAAAGCAACGATTCCTAATCTCGGGATGGGCTTCCCGCTTGAGATGCTTTCAGCGGTTATCCCTTGGGAACATAGCTACCCTGCGATGCTCCTGACGAAACAACAGGCACACCAGAGGTTCCCCCAACCAGGTCCTCTCGTACTGTGGTCAGCTTCCCTCAAGAATCGTACGGTAACGGCGGATATGGTCCGAACTGTCTCACGCGTGATATTCCAATTTTACAATTGGCACAGACTATGCCTTCACCCCAACCTATCGTCGGGGGCTGACGTATTAGCCTATCTATGATTTTCCCGATTAAGGGAAAGATTAGGCTCTCTCTTGGATCTCCAAGAGAAGTCGTTACGGGGACAAAAGGTTGTGTTTCTCAAAATAGTTTAAAACCTGTTTAGAAGTTCTTTTTCTCTTTTTAGAGTAATTAAGCTGGCCAAATTTATCAACTTTTTCAGCCAGCTTTAGAAACAATTTCGGTTTATATTTTCTTCCGCTTCCCGGAGCTTGATTGATAATCTCCAAAGCTAAAACTGCCTGCTCTTTTTTTAACCTCACAAAAGGCAAGAGCAAAACTAAAGTTTTCCTTACTGCCTCAAAACCAACAATCGTATATTCAGTAATACCGTCATTACGATCTCGGACATAACCAAAACCAAATTGCTTCTTTAACCAAAAAAGGAAATTCTTATATTCCGTTTTCTGATAGAAAACGATGCTGGCTCTAATTTGATAACCGAGAAGATAATCATCTCTTTTTATCAGTTGAAGCATGATGCATCCATCTCCATCTAAAAAACCGGCGATATAAGCTTTATCTATTTCTTTCATTTAACCTTTGTCTTCCCTCGGCGTTGCCCTCGGAATTGTTCGGAAATTCCGGTCGGGTTTCACCGATATGAGTCAGATTTATTATACCGCATTACTGCGGTAGAACGCAATGTAATTTACGTTCTGAACCCAACTAACGCAGCGCTTTAATGGGCGAACAGACCAACCCTTGGCCCCTTCTTCAGGGCCAGGATGCGCCAAGTCGACATCGCATTTTTCCCATTGTTTCCAATAAGTTTAGACTATCTCTTCATCCCGACGTTCTGTCGGGACGCTGGCGTATGATAAGCGCCATGATTTTTTCTCGCTTAAATTTGACGAGAAAAGGCTGCCTATCTCTTCCCCAAAAACTGTCAGGGGAATCAGTCGTTACGGGGTTATCACGGTAGTTTCCATTCTGTTTCGTTGAGCTAAACAGCCAACAATAACTGGTCTTCAACTATCCGTTAAACTTCCCACGGGATTGCCCTTTGATAAAATTCTAATTTAAAATTTAGAACTTCAAGAGGGTTCCCCCGTTATTAGCCAGTATTTATACAGCACCTTAATATTGCTACTAAGGGTCCCCGATATGTTGAGGTCGCGATCCGGGCCGTCAATATGGACTATCGGGCCCGACCACGCTGTTATCCCCGGGGTAACTTTTACCCGCTAAGCCCCTCGCCATTCCACAAGGCAAGGAGGATCACTAAGACCTGCTTTCACACCTCTCCGACTCAACGTCGGAGTTGACTCCTTTTAACACAAAATTGTATTAAAATTTGTCAAGCTCGACCCGTCGGTCTCGCAGTCAAATTGGCTTATGCCTTTACACTTACGGTCCGATTTCCATCCGGACTAAGCCAACCTTTGTGCGTCCGCGTTACTTTTTAGCAGACGGCTGCCCCAGCCAAACTAACCACCAGACACTGTTCCAGATCGCGTTTCCAGCGAACTTTAGTTAGAGTCGGCTATCCTGAAGGGTGGTATTCCACTATCGCCTCGCGCGCAGCGCGAGAAATTCCTAAACTCCTAAACCCTAAATCCTAAACAATGTCGAAATTCAAACAACCAAAATTCAAAACATAAACTTTATCAAGTTTTTGATTTTTTGAAAATTGGAATTTGTTTAGAAATTAGGTAATTAGAAATTAGAAATTCCTTGTGCTACGCACAAGGCTCCCACCTATCCTCGACAGTCAAAATAACTTTCCCAATGCCAAGTTTTAGTAAAGCTCCACGGGGTCTTTCTGTCCTGCCGTTACAAACCGGCATCTTGACCGGTATTTCAATTTCACCGGGTGAAAGGTCGGAGACAGTTGTTCGGTCGTTAAGCCATTCATACGGGTCTGAACTTACCAGACAATGGACTTCGCTACCTTTGGACGGTTAGAGTTACCGCCGTCGTTCACCGGGGCTTCGGTTCATCGCCCGCAGGGCGAAGGATAACAGAATTTTAGTCATTAAGTGAACAGTCGAAAAGACTGATCGCTATCATCCTGATTTCCTGATATCCTTTGTCCTACGGACAAATCCCCTTAACCTTCCGGCACCGGACAGGCTTCAGCCCCTATACATCCCCTTACGGGTTTGCAGAGACCTGTGTTTTTGATAAACAGTCGCCGAACAATCTTTAGTTGCAGCCTCGTCCGCAGGACGAGGAAATCCTAACTTCGAAATTCGAAATCCTAAACAAGCTTCAACTTCAAATAACCAAAACCATAAACATAAACGTTTAGAATCTTTGGATTTTGAAAATTAGAATTTGTTTAGAAATTAGGAATTAGAAATTAGAAACTCCTTGTCCTACGGACAAGGCAGGGCATCTCCCTAAGTTACGCCCAGCTTTTTTGCCGAGTTCCTTGACCTCCCTTCTCCCGCTCATCTTAGTTTACTCAACCCGCCTACCTGTTTCGGTTTACGGTACGGGTCCTGTTATTTCTATTCGCGAAGATTTTCTTGGCATCCGAAATCAGTCGAGTCCCCCGGCTAACGCCGAAGTCCTTTCCAAACTCGCCTTAAAACGGAACGGCGGATTTTCCAACCATTCCTAACTTGTTTGTCCAACGGAGCAATTTCACTACTCCGCCCAACTTATCCAAATGCGTCACTCCCCGAATTAAAACGAAACAACAAGAGAGCTGGAATATTAACCAGCTGTCCATCCACTACGCCCGACAAACTGTCGGACCTCATGTTAGGTCCCGCCTAACCCAACGCCGACGAACGTTGCGTTGGAAACCTTAGGCATTCGATGAACTGGATTCCCACCAGTTTGCAGTTACTTATGCCGGCATTCACACTTCCATCAACTCCACCTTGCCTTACGGCAAAACTTCACTGCTGATGGAACGCTCCTCTACCATACCGCTGCTTCGCAGCGGAAATTCCAAAACCCAAATCACAAAATCCAAACAAACTAAAAATTAAAAACTCAAATTCAAAATATTTTAATCATTGACATTTAGAAAATTAGTTATTGTCTGGAAATTGGTCATTGAAAATTGGTACTTCCGTTGCAAAGCAACGGCATCTCCGTCTTCGGTGGCCTGCTTAAGCCCCGTTACATTTTCGGCGCAATTCGCCAATCCGCCCAAACTTTCTTGCGAAAGAATGTTGGCGGATCGACCAGTGAGCTGTTACGCTTTCTTTAAAGGATGGCTGCTTCTGAGCCAACCTCCTGGCTGTCTTCGACGAATCACTTCCTTTCCCACTTAGCAACGTCCCGACACAAAGTCGGGACAGGCACTTAGGGACCTTAGACGAGAGTCTGGGGTGTTTCCCTTTTGTCTGACCAGCTTAGCCCGGCCAGCCTGACTGCCCTTTTAAAATTAGGGTATTCGGAGTTTGGTTGGACACCGGGGATTGCTCCCCAAATGCTCATCCAGTAGCTCTACCCCCCTAATCAATCATTGGACGCTATACCTAAATATATTTCGAGGAGAACCAGCTATCACCGAGTTCGATTGGCATATTACCTCTAACCACAGGTCATCCAAAGGGATTGCAGCCCCTACTGGTTCGGGCTTCCGACCGATTTTCATCGGCCCTCACCCTGCCCATGGTTAGCTCACTCGGTTTCGGGTCTCCCGGATGCGACTATCAGCCTTATTCAGACCAGTCGCTTTCGCTTCGCCTCCTCCCGATTGATCGGGATTAAGCTTGCCGCATACGAGAACTCGCCGGCTCATTTTTCAATAGGCACGATATCACCTCGCGCTCCGCGCGAGAAATTCCTAATTTCTAATTACTAATTTCTAAAATTTTAGGAATTAGATTAATTAAGTCAATTAGAAATTCCTGGTGCGAAGCACAAGGCTTTATCTGTTTGTCAGTAAATGGTTTCAGGTTCTATTTCACTCCCCTCCCGGGGTTCTTTTCACCTTTCCCTTACGGTACTATGCGCTATCGGTCAACAAGAGTATTTAACCTTGGAGAAATGGTATCTCCGGATTCCCTCGATTTTACTCGAAGTACTCAGGAACTCTGCGCCGCAGTAATCAATTTTAAAATACGGGGCTTTCACCTTCTATGGCTGCCCATTCCAGAGCATTCTTCTAACCTTTCCTGCGGGTAAATGCAAAGCCCTACAACCCCCGCCTCGTACACAGCACAAGGAAATCCTAAAGGATCAAAATCCCAAATCACAAACGCCAAAAAACAAATAAATTCTAAATAGTAAATTCAAATTAACAAAAAGTTTTTTAAATTTTGATAATTGAAAATTGGAATTTATTTAAAATTTGGGATTTGGTCATTGGAATTTTGGAATTTTTCTATTCCTATAGAAATTCCTGGTGCTATGCGCAAGACGAGTTTGGGTTTCTCCCTTTTCGCTCACCGCTACTAGGGGAATCATGCTCGCGCTCCGCGCGAGAAATTCCTAATTTCTAATTACTAATTTCTAAAATTTTAGGAATTAGATTAATTAAGTCAATTAGAAATTCCTGGTGCGAAGCACAAGCCTTCGTTATTTTCTTTTCCTCCGGGTACTTAGATGTTTCAGTTCCCCGGGTGCCCTCCACGCGCTGCGCGCGAAAATCCTAAAGGATCAAAATCCCAAGTCACAAATGCCAAAAAACAAATAAATCCTAAATAGTAAATTCAAATGACCAAAACAATAAAAATGAATATTTTGGATTTTGAATATTGGAATTTGTTTAGAAATTAGAATTTCCATGCGCAACGCGCAGTATCCCGACTTGCATCGGGATGGGTTTCCCCATTCGGAAATCGCCGGATCATCGGTTGTTGGCACCTCACCGGCGGGTTTCGCCGCCTTCTGCGTCCTTCATCGGCTCTTGCCGCCAAGGCATTCACCATTTACCTTACTGCTAAACTTTTTCTTCCGCCTTGATCTCTCTCACGAGAAACTTCAGACGGTTCACCCGGTCGACAACTTAAATTTAAAATTAAGCTATCTACCTTAATCAAAATAAATTGTTAAAGTGCTTCCTAATTATTAAAATTTGAAATCAAAAAAACCGGAGCTTTTACTCCGGTTATCAAGACGCACCAAACAGACAACTCCTCTAAAGCAACCTTGCCATCAAGAACTTTTGGAACCGAATTTCTCTCATATTTTGCGTCTAACTATCCGAAACAAAAGCAAAACTTAGCCTTAGTTCTAAGTTTTGGTATATTATATTTAGATAAGAAGGCAATGTCAAGCTGGCCAAAAACATTCGCTGAAACCGGTTTCATCGTCAAAGCTAAAAGTTTGCCTCTCCTTTTCGCTAAAACAGGGCGGAAAGTCACTCAAATTCAGGCTAAGGCCGTCCGGTCAACTAAAGAAAAAGAGTTTTCTCTCAAAGCTGAAAACGTTAACGAGTTACTCTATCTTTTTCTCTCAAAACTGCTTTTGATCAAGGATACTGATCTTTTTTTAGCCAACCGATTTAAAATCAGCCTTAAAACAGCGCCCGGCCGGCATCGTTTAAAAGCAATTTTGAAAGGAGGTTCTATCCCAAAGGATCCAAACTTGCTCTTGGTAGAAATCAAAGCGATCAGCTATCACCGGTTAAAAGTAGAAAAAATCAAACAAAATTGGCAGGCAACCGTAGTGGTTGATGTTTAAGACCGACGGTTCCGCCGCAAAATAAGAAAACCCGTTTGAACACTTCTTCTAATCGCTTCCCCGCTAACACCGATAGTTTCCCCTATTTGTGACAGACTCCTCTGACCTTCGGCCCGGTAAAGCATCCTATATCCGCAGATCGAGTAACGCCCCGACTCTATCACTGTCTTATTGCCCTATCTTTCTCTTCCCTTATAGTTCGGGAGTCGGTAAGCGCCCCGAAGTCAATTTCGACTCCGCTTGCTTTCAAGAACTGACCAGCTTTTCGCGCCGCTTCCGCTTTGCTAACCACAATAACCAAATTATACCAAGAAAATGTTAGACTATTTTAAGGTGGACCAAAGCTATTTCCCTCTTCAGCAAATCTCCCCGACAATTTGGGAACTGCCGGTCAGCTTCAGAAAAAACATGCGGGTTTCCGGAAAAATCATCGCCACCAAAGAACTGATTTCTCAGGTTGAACCTGAAGTCTTAGAACAACTTGCCAACACCGCTTCTCTGCCCGGAGTAGTCGAGCCTGTCTGGGCCATGCCTGACACTCACGTTGGCTACGGCGCCCCGGTAGGAGCCGTTTTCGCCACCGACCCCGATCAAAACGGAGTCGTTTCCCCCGGCGCGGTCGGGTTTGACATCAACTGCGGCGTCAGGCTGATCGCTACCAATCTTGAGGAAAAAGAGGTTAGACCAAGATTAGAAAATCTGGTCAACCGGCTTTTCTCTATCGCCGGCGCCGGAGTCGGCGGCAGAGGCAGTCTTAAATTAAACCGAAAAGAAATGGAAACTGTGGCCGGTCAAGGAGTCAAATGGGTGATTGACCGCGGTTTCGGCCGGGAAGAAGACAGCACTTTTTGCGAAGAATCAGGCCAAATGCCAAATGCCGACCCCAAAGATGTTTCTTCGTTCGCCTTTGAAAGGGGCAAAAGGCAATTAGGCAGTTTAGGCAGCGGCAATCACTACTTAGAAGTCCAAAAAGTAATTGAAATTTTCGATTCCGCCAAGGCAAAAATCTTAGGTGTTTTCAAAAAAGACCAGATTGCGGTGATGATCCACTGCGGCAGCAGGGGATTTGGCCACCAGATTGCCACTGATTATCTTCAAAAATTCGGACCAGCGGCCCAAAAATACCGGATCAAGTTAGCCGATCGCCAATTAGCCTGCGCCCCGATAAATTCCAAAGAAGGCCAGGCTTATTTTTCTGCCATGGCTTGCGCCGCCAACTACGCCTTTGCCAACCGCCAGGTTTTAACCGCCAAAATCCGCCAGGTTTTTAAAGAAGTTTTCCAAAAAAGCGATCAAGAAATGGGGTTAGATTTAATCTATGACGTCGCCCACAACATCGCCAAGATAGAAGCCGACTTTAAACACCCCAAAGACCAGCTTTTGGTCCACCGCAAAGGCGCCACCCGCGCCTTGGGACCAAGCAATTCCGCCCTGCCGGAAAAATATCAAAGCTTGGGCCAGCCGGTTCTGATCGGCGGCTCAATGGAAACTTTCTCTTATCTAATGTTGGGTACTAAAAAAGCGGAAGAGTTGACTTTTGCTTCCACCTGCCACGGTTCCGGCAGAACCATGTCCAGATCAATGGCCAAAAAAATGGTCCAGGGAAAAATCTTGGAACAGGAATTAAAAAACAAAGGCATTTATATCAGAACCGCCTCCTACGCCGGCTTGGCCGAAGAAGCCGGAATCGCTTATAAAGATATTGACGCCGTTGTTAACGCCGTCTACCAAACCGGCATTTGTCTGCCTATCGCCAAGTTTGCCCCGATCGGGAATGTAAAGGGGTAAAAAAACAGTTTTCAGATTTTCATAGTTTACCTCTCCGGTCCTGATAGTCATTTCTATTTACAAGTTTCGCGTTATTGTCATCCTGAATTTATTTCAGGATCTGATTGTTGTTTAAATGGTAAAGATAGAACCAGCTCCAAAACTACCTATTGTCGTCATTTTTGAACTTTTACTCTGAATTCACCCCCGGGGTGAAAATCTGCCCAACACCCCGGGGGTGGACTATCCAAGGTGATTCAGAATCTGCATTGTCATTCTGAACTCGATTCAGAATCTATATAGATTCCGGGTCAAGCCCGGAATGACAGAAAGAACCCCGGGTCACAACAGTCATCCGACGTTGCGCGGCGACAGCCATGCGGCATCGTATCAAGCTCGGAATGACGTTGAGATGAGGTTTTGAAATAAGTTCATAGATACGAAACCCTCTTTCTCCTTTTGGGCCGCAAAAGGGCAAAGCAAGTTCAGCATGACGAGTTATCTTTTTAACACGAAACTTGTATAACTGGTAAAAACAACCTGTCCATGCGATAATATCTTGATGAAGAGAAAAGACGTTCTTGGCAAAGCCCGTGCCGGTTTTCTTGGACCATTCAGCAAAGCTCTCCGTCTTTGTATAGAAAGAGGGGTTGAAGAAGCTACTACCGGTTGCAGCGACTTTGCTCTCGCCATGCTGCGCCCGGATCTGTGTCAACCAGAGGTAATCGCCCAAGGTACGAACCAAACAAAAACAGGCGAACAATTTATCGAGGCGCACGGCATTGAAGACTATGTCCGCCCAGTAGGTTCACTCCCCGAAACGCCGGAAGGTTCAGACAAACTCTCAGAGATCGGGAGGTGGCCGGAGTAATCGTCCTCGTCCCTCGTGAGCATCTAGGCCTTCCGGGGGCAAGAAAAGGGATGATCGATCAGTCCAAAGGGGCACATACCCTTGCCGTTCTCGGCTGGCTAAAAGAAACGGTCCCAGAGATAGCCAGAAGAGAAAGAGGGAACCTTCCAAAAAAGGTAAGGAGTCAGCTTCTTTTAACCGCCAGCGTTTATCCTAAC
>CAZWLF010000014.1:0-12036 GCA_964634805.1 uncultured Gammaproteobacteria bacterium | reverse complement strand
CCGTTAGTTCTGATCAAGCCGCTCTGGTTTATCCGACCCAATTTTCTCTGTCTTTATTTAAACTATTTTTTGGCCGGGAAAAAGTCAGACAGTCTCTCCTTGGTAAAAGACTGCCAGTTGAAATTACCGACCGGGGGGTTTCTTTCCATTTTTCGGGTGATTTGCCGGAATTAATCTCCATCTTAACTAAAGTTGATCATTTTTTCCACTGTTTACAGCTATCAATGATTAATTCTTTTTATCGTGACAGCAGAGCCTTTTTAAAAGAACTCAAAGACGTGATTAAGGCAAAAGACCTTGTTTCTGCTGGGGCGGAGGTGGATGAGTTGATTCTTTTAGGAAAAGAGAGGAGCTTGCCGGAAGCGAAAATCCTTTTAGAAAAAGAAATTATGGATTTGGGCCGGAGTTTGGAGGTTAGTTTTCCCAAGGGTAAGATAAAGTCTGTGTTGGCCTCTCTTACTATTGACCAAAACGGAGATATTGCTTCTCATATTGGCCGCCGGGTGGTTGCTTTAAGGCCCGGCATGGGTTACGGCTGTTTTGTTTACTTTAAGAAAAACGGCTTTCAGGTTAATCTTTCACCCTTGGATTCGCTTTTCCCCGAGGGAGTGATGGAGTCAACAGGATTTTTTTTCACCGAAAAAATAGTGGTTAATAAAAAACCTTCCTGGGTAAAAGACCTGCTTTCCTGTTTTGCCAAAATAGCACACCCCCTAACACACCCCCGGGGTGGGTTAGGTTGACACCTCGGGAATTATCAAACACCCCTGGGGATGGGTATTATCCCGGCTCAGGAAAGTCCGTGTTTAGAAGGAAAGACGGGAACGTTAGAAGACTTGCCCGCCTTCGCGAAAATTCGATTCCGGATCGTGGCCCTCGTCATTCTGACCCCGAGCTGTCGAATGGAGAAGAATTTTACCCCGTACCCCATTGCGGTACGGGGCCCCTGGTTACGGCAACTTGCCATTCCAAAGGGGATCCTCCTCTCTCTGGGGGAGATCGGGATGACGGTGGGGAAAAATCATTCCGGGTCGGTTTTGCGAGACGAGGAATCTATTGTAGGCGTGCTTTTTTTGACACTCCTTTCGAGGTAACTAAGAGGTTAACGCCCTCTTCAAAAATGAAGCGGGTATATGGGGAACCCATCTCTTAACCGGTCAGCAAACTTTCGATCGCGCCGGTAATCTGTTCAAACTTTCCCTCTAAGATTTGGTAAAACACTTCTTGTTCGTCTTTCTTAAGGTAATAATTACCCTCTTTGTCTTGAATCAGCTTGATTAAAGTTTCCCCGTTTTCCATTTTTAATCTTATCTCAACTTTCGGATTATCGAGGCTGATTTTACTAAAGCGCTCGTCTTCCGAGCCGACCACATCTTGGCCGCTTAGCGAAGTAAATAGGGCAATCAAGTCTTTAAATTTTTCATCATCGGTATTGCTAAAAGTTTTTCCTTCGATTTCAACTCCCTTGACCTCGTCGCTATAAAAGCTGGTGATAGTCAGATTTCTCCATTCTTTGGCGGATAAAATTGATCTTAGCCCGATACTGCTTAGGTAAACCTGGTTTTGGCCGGACAACCTGACATAATCCTGAGTATAGCTTGGTCCGGCGTTGCCGACTAAGAGATCAAGCAAGATTGTTTCTCCCTGGTAGACCTTAACCGAAATCGCCCCTCCGCTATCAACCCCGTAATTTTTGAAATTATCTTCGTTTTCGGAAACTAATTCTTTTGGCAGTAATTCGCCTAAGGCAGTCAGCAGTTTTTCTACTTTTGCGGTATCGGCCGGCAGTTTTTTTTCGCTGAGGACAGTCCAGGCGCCGCCTTCTTTTTTAAGCGAAGCTTCGGACAAGCCGTCTCCGATACTGATTTTATCAATAAAATCCGTTTTTCCCGCTAACCAAGGGGTTTCTTTTGAAGTTTTTAGTTTTGGCCAGTAATAAAGTAAGGCCAGTCCGGCGCCGGCTAATAACAGAAAAAGCAGGCTAATTAAAAATGGATCCCTGGCCTTTTGCGGCTTTAACATTTTAAGAAAAGAAGCTTTCTTTAATCTTGTTTTTCTTTTTCCTCTGCCAGCGGATTGATAAGCCGCTGATTAAAAGCAAGACCGGACCGGCGCCCAAACTGATTGTTTTAACCAGTTGTTTTTGGTTTTCAGATAAAGGAGCCAGCGGCCTGGAGTAAACTGTCTTGCTTCGGATGTTAATCATCTGGGTGTCCTGGCAAAGATAATCAATCAAGTTTAACAGAAATTGAATGTTTTCCGGGTTGGAAGCGGCGGTTTGGTCTTCGGTGAAATTAGCGTCTGCCACTATTGCCAGCTTGATCGAGTCGGAGTGTTTTTGGATTTCTTTTCCGGCAAGATCGATTTTTTCCGGAAGCGGGTCCTGGGCAAAATAACTGTCAAAGCCATTGGTTTGAATTGCCGCCAAAACCGGAGGATTCTCATTTTCCGTCTCGTCAAAACCCCATTCCTGGTTCGGGCTGACGTTAGTGGTGCTGTCGCTTATTTTGGAGTGGGCGCTGGCTTTCCATAGAGCCATTGCCCCTTTGTCAATTGAAATTGACGAAATCCAGGGGAAAAGGGTTGATTCCAAAGATGCCGTCGGGGGCAAGTCCGAGGCTCTGTTTTCCGGCCTGGTTCTGACCCAAAAAGGGTAGGGGATGACAAAATTGCCGTTTTGAGTTCTGAAAGTAGCGAAGCCGGAAGAAGCGTCGACTACTAAATCGTCGTTAATTTTAATTCCGTAATGGCTTAACAATCCGTCTAAATTGTTATCTACCTCTGAAGCGATCAGGTTGTTATCGATATAAACTCGGTCTGAAAGCAGCAAGACCCCTTTTTGATTCATCAACAGCTGGTCTATGAACAATTTCGCTTCGGCGGAGAATTTTTCGGTCGGGCCGATTAAAATCAGCGTTTCTATTCCCGGGTCTTTGAAATCAGATTCTTCGGAAAGATCAACGGTAGCAATTTGGTAATTCGAGGATAAAAACTTTCCGATATTTTGCAGATTGGCGGTTTCGGTTTCCCCCAGTCCGGAAGAAAAGCCGATTTTGGTCAGCTCTTCGCTCTGGAGTTTTTTGATCTCGCTGGTCAACTGGTATTCCAGGTTGTCAATTTCTTCCAAGACCGGAATCGGCTGCGATTTTCCGGCGTAGGCAATGACCAAACCGAAATAGCTATTAACTAATTGAAGCTGATCTTTCTGGACCGAAGAAAATTGGATCGGAGCCACCCCCAGAGAAAGGGCTTCTTGAGCGGTTGTTTCATCTTTTTCCGGGTCCAACCAGGTAACTCTTATTTTCCCTCCGGACAGGCTTTTGTATTGATTAAGGACGTTTTCCAAAACTTTTTTTTGGGTGATTAACTGGGGCGGCAAGTTGCCGGAAACAAAGGCTTTAATATTAACAATATCGTTTAAGTCGGAAAGAATTTCTTTTGTTTCCGGAGTCAGTGAATGAATCTTTTCCGCGGTTAGGTCAATTCCGGCCGGGAAGAAATTTAAAATCAGGTTGATTGCCGCCACGGTTAACACTACGTTAATTGTGGTAGCCCAAAGTTTTGTCTGGCGGATCTTTTTCAACTTTTCAATAATCACGGCTTTTGAGGGAAACAATCGTTAACCACAAAAAAACAAAAACCCAGGAAACGAAAAAGACTAAGCTATCAATCGGGATCTGTCCCTGGGTGAAAGATTGGTAATGGAAAGTCAGACTGAGATAAGAAATAATTTTGGCTAAAAGTACCGGCAGACGGCTGAGAGTATTTTCCTGGCCTAAGAAGAAATTGACCAACAAAAAGCTGATGCTTCCTAAAAACGAGACGATCGGATTTTTGGTTAGACTGGAAAAGAAAATTCCCAAAGAAATGTAACAAGCGATCAGAAGAGTGACACCGAAATAACTGCTGATAATTGTTCCCCAATCCGGAGTTCCCAAAACTCCGACAATCACTACCAAGGGAATAGTCATTAACATCGAAAAAATAGCAAAAGCAAGCGCCGCTAAGAACTTGGATAAAACGATTTCTTTCTCTCCGGTCGGCAAGGTTAGCAGGATTTCCCAGGTTTTACTCTTTTTCTCCTCGGCAAAAAGATTCATGGTAATCGCCGGCAGGAAAAAAAGCAATAAAAAAGGGAAAAGACTGAAAAGGGGAGACAAGGAAGCCTGGTTGATTAAAAAAAGATCCTGAATGAAAAGCCAGATCGAGATTACCGAAAAAAGAGCGGCAAAAATATAACCCAGAGGGGAGATCAGATAGTTATAATAAATTTCTTTTTTGAGTAGAGTAAAAAGGCTTTTTTTGTCCATCTGGCGGTTTATTCTCTGGTTAATCTGGAAAATAATTTTACTAAAGACTGGCGCTTCCTTTTTAAATCGGTTAGCTTTTCCTCGGCGGCAATGTTGCCGTGGTGGATAATAATTACCCTATCGCAGACAGACTTAGCCTCAGCCAAAAAATGGGTTGACAAAATTACTGCTTTATCTTTGGCTAACTTTTTGATCATTTTTCTGATTTCCATCTGCTGGTTTGGGTCCAAGCCGCTGGTTGGTTCGTCCATTAAAACCAGTTCCGGATCGTGGATTAAGCTGGCAGCCAAACCGACTCTTTGTTTAAAACCGCGGGAAAGAGTTTCGATTGTTTGGCTTAAAACCTGGCCGATATTAAAATTTCTGATTACATAATCAAGCCTTTTTTCTAGACGTGTTTTAGACAACCGGTTCATTTCCCCGATAAACTTCAGATATTCCAAAGGAGTAAATTGGTAGTAAAGCGGATTGTCTTCCGGCAAATAGCCGATCAAGTGGTGAGCTTGTTTAGGCGGCAGGCCTTTAATGGTTATTTTCCCTTCATTAGGTGTTAAAAATCCGGTTACTAATCTCATGGTAGTAGTTTTGCCGGCTCCATTGGGGCCCAAAAAACCAACTACTTCTCCCAGCTTTGCCTCGAAGCTGATTTTGTTGACCGCGGTAATATCGCCGAATTTTTTGCTTAGATTTTTAACCTGAAGCATGTCAGTATTATATACTAATCACAAGGAGCGAGTTTTTCAACCGTTAATGCTATCACACCTCCGAGATTGTACACCCCGGGAGTGGCTCAATTCGATTTTCAAAATGGAAAAAGTTTTTGTAGTTAATAAACCAAAAGGAAAAACTTCTTACCAGGTTGTTTCCGAATACAAACGCCGTTTTCCCGGCGAGAAAGTCGGCCATGCCGGGACATTGGATCCTTTGGCCGAAGGGGTTTTGATTATCTTGGTAGGCAAGGCGACCAAAAGGCAGTCTGAATTTATGGCCATGAAAAAAGAGTATTTGGCTGAGGCCTCTTTTGGGGTAACTACTCCCACCTGGGACTTAGAAGGCAGTCCGGAATTTTTTCCTGCCGAAAACTTAAAACAAAAATTAGAAGATTTGTCGGCGAGGGAAGTTTTACGGGAACTGTTGCGATTTACTCCGGAGTTCGAACAGGTGATTCCTGCTTTCAGCGCCGTTAAAGTTTCCGGCCAAAGACTTTACCGTTTAGCCAGAAAAGGAAAGGCCGATCTTGAAAACCTGCCCAAAAGAAAAGCGGTCGTTTATAAAATTAAATTGGAGAGTTTCACCAAAGCCTCTTTTCCCGAAGGGGTCAATGTTACTTCCGAGTCACTGCTCGAGTATGGTCCCAAGGCCAAAATCAGAATGGTGGTGGGCAAAGGGACTTATGTTCGTTCTTTGGTCTATCAATTAGGCCGGCAGTTGGGTGTCGGAGCGACCACCAGTTTGATAATCAGGACCAGAATCGGCAAGTTCCGTCTTAGCTTCTGATTTTTTGGATCGTATGGTGATTGTAGTACCTCCCCCGGTACACCCCCGGGGTGTGATAGGTTGACACATTTACCTAATTGGCGGCTCTCTTTGAAAAGCTGCGGCATCTTGATTGATACTCTCGACTAACTCATTGAGCTTTTCTCTTGTAAGTACACCCTGACGAAGCAAGTTTCCTATCAAAACAGCTGCGTGGCCTTCAGTCATAACCAGCGGAAGCAATACCTGGTCTGATTCCGGGAGCGTAGATCCTTCTTGTCGTACCGGGGATTCCAGACCAAGTGTGATTCCAACCCTTCTTCCTCCGGAACTGTCCATCTGTCTTCCACTGGGAAGGTAAAAAGTTTCTACGGCCAAGGATTGACCCGCCAATTCACTTACCCCTCGTCTGATCAAAGTAAGGGCGGAAATAGCCCCTGCTTCTTGAGCTTCGGTTGGGGTAACGACAATTTTTCTTTCGGCCATGATTATTTTCTTAAATAACGCCCGATCCTATCTTATGATGAGTAAGTAGTATACTAAAAATATTTAATAATCGCAATTTGTGGGCCTTTTTATTTCAAGAAAGCGAAAACCTTTTTCTATCCTCATTCTGATCTCCCTTGGGGAGAGAAGAATCCCCTTATCTAAAACAAACAGCTGACTTAAAAAGAATTTGTCAGCTTGCTTTGCGACGGAAGCGGTCTGGCAGGTGGGCTTGACAATTTAGCCATTAAACTGTTTACCCTTCGAGCGAGTCGTTGAGTCGAGAAGAATTTTATCTCAAGATAGCGAAAACTACGGGTGTAAACCCGTGTGTAGTTTATCCTTCGAGCGAGTCTGCCGAGTCGAGAAGCTTTTCACTTTGAATTTATATTTTTACACTTAGATTTAGAAAGTAAAGCCTAAAGATTGCCTAAATAAGTCTCTTATTTTATAATATCTTAATTATTTTAGGGACTTAGTTAAAATGAAGCCGGATTTAAGAGAAGGTTTTGCAAGGATTGTTAAAAAAGCATCTTTGGCCATGGGAAGAAGGAATGGGGGGTTTACTTGTGGTTTAATAGCGGTGGATACAATTCGAATGACAACTGGTGATGGGCAAATTTCTCCTTTGCGTTATCGTTTGTGCGAGGGGCTTAGAAGAGGCATAAATGTCCGGATGGCGAGATATCTTTTACAGAGAGGACCGGCTGTCGGGGTGACAAAATTTTATGTTGCTGGTGATGAGATGAGCCGGAGGGAGAGGGTAAGGGTTCGTTACGATGTGAATCGGGGGGCGGAAAGTATAGCAGCGGAAATCCAGGAGAGAAAAGTTCATGCCGCTATTTTGTTTACTAATAACCATGCAGCTACTTTAATTTCTGATGGAGAAGGTGGACTCTCTGTTGTTATGAAAACGACCTGTCTTGATGATGGAAATATTCGTCCTTGTACCCGAAGATCGGCGAAAAGGCAAATAAAAGAGGCTTGGAGAGATGGGGGCGTGATTATTGTCCTGCCTAAAGTAAGTAAAGGGTAAAATACCATATTCAAGACAACTTTTGGTACCAGCGCCGGTCGGTAACCACTTGCAATTTCAGAAAAACCTTTTTGTCGGTGATCAGTTCCATTTCCTTTCTGGCCAAGGAGCCGATTTCTTTGATCATTGCTCCGGATTTGCCGATAATAATTGACTTATGATGGTCGTCGTCGGTAAAAATAGTCGCCTCGATCTCAAAAATATTTTCTTTTTCCTCAACCCGGTTTACTTCTACTCCCAAGGTATAAGGCAGTTCCTGCCTTAAGCTGGTAAAAGCTTTTTCTCTGATTATTTCGGCTAAAAACTCTTTCGGCGGAAGGTCTATCACCGGAAAAACAGCAGAGGATTCCTGGTTGAAAATCGCTTCCCCTTCGGGTAAAAGTTCGAATATTTTGGTTAAAAGGCTCTTGAGGTGTTGTTTTCGCAGAGCGGAGATTTCGATAATCGCGTCGAATTCTTCTTTAAGGAAAAGGTATTCATGAATCTGGTTTGGTTTTTTGACATCAATTTTGTTGATTACTAAAATTTTCGGCTTGTCGATTTTTCTGACCATTCCTAAAATCCGGTTCTCTTCCTCGCCCCGCGATCGGCAGCGATCGACCAGATAAAGGACCAAATCAATCCCGGAAAGGCTCTCTTTAGAGAGCTTAGCCATTTTTTTGCCGATGGGGTCTTTTATTTTGGCAAATACTCCGGGAGTGTCCAAGAAGATTATTTGTCCGCGGTCATCCCAATAAGTTCCCTGGATTATTTTCCTGGTAGTCTGCGGCCGGTTGGTAACAATGGAAATCTTTCTGCCCACCAGGGCATTTATTAAGGTTGACTTGCCTGAATTCGGCCGGCCAACGATAGCTGCTCTTCCGCTTTTCATATAAAAGAGATTATACCAGGAACCCGGCTTCCATTTTTTTGACGCTTTTAAACAGCGGGGTGGTGTTGTTTTTTAGGAAGTTGAAGGTTGCGGCTATTTACTTTTTATATTATGATGGTAGCCTCTTAACAAGAACCTGCTTTAGCCGGTTTGACAATTAGCAGAGTATTTGTTAGACTGCTAAGAAAATGCCGATACTCTTACCACCAACCAAAGAAAATGGCAAAGAGGGGATTCTTCCTCTGGTGCCATTAAGAAACTTAGTCGCTTTTCCCGGAGTTGATCTCCAGCTGGTTTTCGGGCGCCAGAAATCGATTGACGCTTTGGTCACTTCATTTGAAAGTGATAAGTTAATCATGGTTTCCGCTCAGGAAGATCCCCGGGTAGACGACCCGGAAGACAAAGACCTTTATCGGAGCGGGGTAATTTGCCGGGTAGAACACATTGTTCGGATAGACGGAACAATCCATGCTGTTTTTAAAGGCTTGCGCAGAGCTAAAATCACCGAATTTTTAGGCGACGCTCCTTATATTCGGGTCAAGTTCAAGACTTTAACCGAAATTGTCGAAGAAACCGAGGAGGTTAAGGTTTTAACCGACCATTTGCTGAGGATAGTAAAGAAAGCCTTTAGTTTGGGTAAGATTATGGATCCGGCCATTTTGGTAAATTTCAGCAAGGGTGTTCCTGCTTCCGAATTGGCCGATCAAGTCGCTTTTTCTTTGGACCTTCCGGTTGAGCGAAAGCAAAAAATCCTGGAAACGGTTTCTCTAAGAGAGCGGCTGGAGGTAGTCAGCGAGAGCCTGTTCCACGAGATAAATATTCTAAGATTAGACCAATCGATTGAAAAAAAGACCAAGGCCAAATTTGAGAGGCAGATGAAAAAAGCGGTTTTGGAGGAGCGGAAAAAGGCGATTAACCGGGAGCTTAAAAGAATGGGTGTCAGCGAGGGAGAAAGCGACGACCTTAAAGAGCTAAGGAAAAAGATTAAAGCGGCTAAAATGCCTTTTGAAGTTAGGAAAAAAGCGGTCAGCGAGTTGAATCGGCTTGTCAAGATGTCTCCTTTTTCCCCTGAGGTTAGTTACATTCGGACCTATCTGGAGTGGCTTGCGGAAATGCCCTGGAGTAAAACCAGCCAGGCTAAACTGGATATCAAAAAATCAAAAAAAATTTTGGACCAGGACCATTTTGGTTTAAAAGAGGCCAAGGAGAGGATCTTGGAACACTTGGCGGTGATGAAGTTGAGAAAGAAGGCCAGCGCTGGAAAGAAGGCGCCTAAAAACGGCGGTAGCGGCAGCAACCTGCTTTGCTTTATCGGCCCTCCCGGAGTGGGTAAAACTTCAATCGGCCGATCCGTTTCCCGCGCTTTAGGCCGGAAGTTTGCCAGAGTTTCTTTGGGGGGAATTAGGGATGAGGCTGAAATTAGAGGTCATCGGAGAACCTACGTCGGCGCTTTGCCGGGCAGGATTATCCAAGGAATTAAAAACGCCGGCACCAAAGATCCTGTTTTCATGTTGGACGAAATTGATAAATTAGGGAGTGATTTTCGGGGCGACCCGTCCTCTGCCTTGCTTGAAGTTTTGGATTCGGAGCAGAACCGGGAATTTTCCGATCATTATTTGGAGGTGCCTTTTGACCTTTCCCAGGTCTTTTTTATTCTCACAGGCAATGTCACCAGCACTATTCCCGGACCGCTTTTGGACCGGCTGGAAATAATTCATTTTTCGGGTTACACCGACGAGGAAAAACTAGCCATTGCCAAAAAGTATTTGGTTCCTAAACAGGTCCAAAAGCATGGTCTGAGGAAAAAAGATGTAGATTTTAGCGATCCGATTTTAAGAGAAATTATCAGAGGCTATACCCGCGAGGCCGGGGTAAGGGAGCTGGAAAGGGTAATCGCCCGGGTTTGTCGTAAAGTGGCCAGAAAGATTGCCGAAGGCAAGGTTAATGATTCAAAAATTAGCAAGCCTCTTTTGCGCCGGTTTTTGGGTCCGAGGAAATTCAGCCACCAGCTGAAAGGTAAAAAAGATGAAGCCGGAGTTTCCACCGGCTTGGCTTGGACTCAGGCGGGTGGGGAGATTCTTTTTATCGAAGTAGCTTTGATGCCCGGCAGGGGACGGATGTCTTTGACCGGTAAATTGGGCACAGTGATGAAAGAGTCCTGCCACGCTGCTTTGTCTTATGTCCGCAGCCACTGGCGTCAGTTGGGGATTAAAGATAAAGACTTTTTCCAGAAAACGGATTTCCATATTCATGTTCCGGAGGGAGCGGTTTCCAAAGACGGTCCTTCGGCCGGGGTGGCGATCACTACTGCTTTAGTTTCCGCCTTGACCAAGACACCTGTATTCAAGGACGTTGGCATGACCGGAGAAGTAACTCTTAGAGGCCAAGTTTTGCCTATTGGCGGGGTAAAAGAAAAGGTTTTAGCCGCCCACCGGGCCGGGATTAAAAAGGTAGTTTTACCCAAAGAGAACAAAAAAGACCTCTATGATCTGCCTAAAAAAGTCAAAAAAGATATTGAATTTGTCTTTGCCGATAAAATAAGTCAGGTTTTAAAAGAAGCGCTGAAAGTCTAAGAGCGTTCTCTCTTCTTGGTGCTCCTTTTTGCCGTTGTGTCCCCATCTCAATAAGATTGGTTGCTGTTTCCGGGTCGTAGGCGAAACCTTTAACCAATCCGGTAATTGCCTCTGGTTTCATGAGTTCCCGGATTGCTTCTTGGCGAGCCACCACCTCTCGGGGAATATAGGAAAAGCCTGTAAGTTCTTTTTTCTGAGTTGTAACCCGGACCATGCCGGCTCCTTCCGGATCTGATTTGGCTCTACTCCCGATCTGTATAAGTTTTTTAAGAAGCCTCTTTCTTTCTTTTTCTGGCAAGCCTCCGTCCCTAACGGATTCCATCAACTCGGTAACACGTCGTCTACTGGCGAACAATTTCCGAACCTCTTTTCTTTCTCCGGTTGACCTTTTCATGCTTGTTATTATAAACCGGCCGCAGATTTTTGGTATTACACCCGTATCACCCGCCCGGGGTAATATCCCGGCCTTTGGGTCAGGGAGGCTTTATTTCAAGATAGCGAAAACCGTGGTTTGCCAGCTGGCGGAGAACTCAAGGCGAATCAAACTGTTTTTTACCATAGGTAAAAACCTTAGGTCTACTGTGTCCCCCCCGTAGCTCTTAGCGAAGGTGGATTAGGCCTCGCCGAAGTTTATTTTTTGTCGAGTTGGTCCGATCCCGGACCGGAAATCTTAAAAGCGATCCGGGATCGTAATAGCCTCGTTTTAGAACTGGTCGAGAGATGAGATTTTCTGGAAAAACTGCGATAAAGATGTTAAAATTGCGCTCTCTGGTGAAATTGATACAAATTTTATTATCCTAAAATGCATTTTTACAAACGGCTTGGAAACGCAATCAGAGAGAAGGTTTTAGACGCTTATGCCGGTCTTTCTTCCGAGAAGAGGAGGGGGAGTTGTCTTCCGGTTGCTTTTGACGGTTTGGTTCGTGGCGCATTAGAACCTTCTGTTTATCGAGAACATCTGGAAAGAGGACAACCTAATGGGGCCAATCAATTACCTTCTATCGTGATCACGGTTGAGGCTGCATTCAATAGGTCTTTTTTTGGCAGGGCTGATTACTACACTTCTTCGCAGTCATTATCTTCTGATATTGGTCTGGGAGGAAGAACAGGACCTTTATGCCGGGAAGGAGCGGAGGAAGTGGTTAGGCGGATCAGGAGGGGAAATGGGAACTTTGGGGTTTTAGTAGCTGTCTGTGGAACAACCCGAAGAGAAGGGCACATTTCTTCATTAATAAGTGGTGGCAAGGGAACAATTATAAGTGTAGACGGCGGCAAGCGTTGTTT
>CAZWLF010000013.1:0-12644 GCA_964634805.1 uncultured Gammaproteobacteria bacterium | reverse complement strand
GAGCTTTGAGCTTTGAGCTTTGAGCTTTGAGCTTTGAGCTTTGAGCTTTGAGCTTTGAGCTTTGAGCTTTGAGCTTTGAGCTTCAAAGATTATAGATCTTTTTATATTTCTCCTGAAGATATTCGATGAAGTAGTCCGCTTTTAATTCCTCCCCGGTCACTCTCTTGACTAACTGGTCCGGCCAATACAAACTGCCATGCCGATGAATTTTTTCCCTTTGCCAGGAAAGGATTGTCCCCAGCTCGCCTCTGAGGCAAAGTTGTTTTAAGTCCAAATCTTTTTCCATCGCCCGGGAAAATTGAGCCGCGTATAAATTGCCCAGCGTGTAAGTGGGAAAATAGCCAAAATCGCCGTACGACCAATGGACATCCTGCAAAACTCCCTCTCGGTCTGTCTTCGGTTCAATTCCTAAGAACTGTTTCATTTTCTGCCGCCAAAGCGAAGGCAGGTCCTTCGGTTTAATTTTTTCGTTGATAAGATCGTTTTCCAATTGGAAACGCAAAGCAATGTGCAAATTGTAAGTGACCTCGTCGGCCTCGACCCGGATTAAACTCGGTTTTACCAAATTAAAAAGTTTAATCATTGTCTCCTCCCCCGTCCGGCCCAACTGTTCCGGATAAAACGCCTGGAGCAAGGGAGTAAGAAATTTTAAAAAAACCGGATTGCGGCCGATTTGATTTTCCCAAAAGCGGGACTGGGATTCGTGGATTCCCAAAGAAACTCCGCCGGACAAAGGGGTGCTATTATATATAGTATCCACTCCCTGTTCGTACAGACCGTGCCCACCTTCATGCATCGCCGCCGCTAAAGAATCCCGAAAATCATTTTCATGGTACCAAGTAGTGATCCGAATATCGTTCCGGCCCAACTCAGTAGTAAATGGGTGGGGTGAGACATCCAATCTGCCGGAGGCAAAATCATAGCCCATTTTCTTTAAAACAAAAAGGGACAATTGCCTCTGATCGCTTTTTGGATAGCTTAGAACGCCGCTAATGAGGTCATTTTCCGGCCTATAATTTTTACTTTTTTGGATTTTAGCCAGAAGCGCGGTTAAAGCAGGCTGAAGATGGTTAAAAATCCGAGCGCATTTTTCGCTAGCCAGCTCCGGTTCATAAAGGTCCAGTAAAGCGTCATAAGGATTGACTTTGAAACCTAAATGGCCGGCAATAATCTGGTTAAGTTTGATGATTTTTTTTAAATCAGGCAGAAAGTCGGCAAATTTGTTTTCTTCTTTGGCTTTCTTCCAGGTCATGAACGCTTTGGAAGTAGTTTCGTCAAATTCAACAATGATCTTTTTGGGGACATTGAAGTAGAACTTGGCCGACTGCTCCAAATTCCGCGCCATCGCTTTTTCCTCTTTGGTCAAATCTTTCTTTTTTGAAACCACCGCCTCAAAAAGTTTTTTAAACTCCGGGTCTAACCAGCGGTCAACCACTAAGTCGGTTAAAAAAGCCGATTGATCAGCCCGTTCTTGAGCCGCCTTTTCCGGAAGATTAACATTCAAATCCCAGCCCAAAACCGCCTTTGCCTCCCCCAGCAATTTTATCTGCCGATATTTTTCAATCAGTTTTTTCAGCTTCGGATTGGAAAAGATCATAGGCTATTATAACAAGAGATTTTAAAAACAGGGGTATAATAAGGAGAAAATGATGGAATCACTACTTCAAGGAAGGAGACGAGGAGAAATAGCCAGAATCCTCGCTGATCCACGGCTTCCGCAATTAGTTGAAACCGGAAGAACCTTAATCAGCATAAGCAACCAGATATCTCCCCGGTCGGCAAACCCCAGAAATGATCGGATTTTTTGTTCAACGGTAGAAAAAGTCGTCACTCGGTATCTCCGTTCCGAAGGGAACGTTGCCCGCCGAGCTTGGTCCGGACGGGAAACAGTCAGAGACCTCCTAGACGAACTAAACCGAGCGGCTCAAATCCGAGAACTGCGGCAGAATCAATAAACTACACGATGGGTTTGCGCCCGGGTGTAGTTTATTCTTCGAGCGAAGCGTAGCGAAGTCGAGAAGTTCTTCCTCCTGATTTTTGACTTTTGAGATTCCCGCCTGGTCCGTTCCGAGACAGCCTCGGAACGTCATTTGGTATCACTTCATTCCCGACATTAACCGGGATTTTCGCTATCTTGGAATAAGGATCGAGTTTCAAGCCAAGTTTAAAAAGGCCGCCGCTATAAAACAATTTTGCTGACAAAATTAACCTTAGGTAAATTGTTCGATGAATAAATCTTGGTCAACCCCACCGCTTCGGCTTGTTTGGCCCGCTTTTCCATATTGCCGACTAAGTTAACTGATCCCAAAAGCGAAACCTCGCCGATAAAACAACTGCCCTTGACCAAACTTTTATTTTTAAAAGAAGAGTAGATCGCCGCGCAAACAGCCAGGTCTGCCGCCGGCTCGGTAATCTTTAATCCGCCGGCAATATTGATAAAAACATCATATTCCCAAAGAGGCAACCTTAGGTGTTTTTGAGTAATAGCGATCAACATTTCTGTGCGGCGTCGGTCTAAGCCGTTGACCACCCTTTTCGGAATCGGAGCAAAGCTTTTGGTGACCAAAGATTGGATCTCCACCACCATCGGTCTGGTCCCTTCAAAAACAACCGAGTAGGCTAACCCTATCCTTGAAGTCGAATCTTGATCGGAGCTAATCAAGGACGGGTTTTTAACCTCGATCAATCCTTTATCCCCCATGGAAAAAACTCCGACTTCGTCGGTGGGACCAAACCGGTTTTTGACCGAGCGGAGCAAACGCAAGTCGCCCGACCGCTCGCCTTCAAAATATAAAACCGTGTCAACCGCGTGCTCTATCGTTTTCGGGCCGGCCAAAGAACCTTGTTTAGTTACATGACCGACTAAAAAAATCGATATTTGTTTAGTTTTGGCCAAATCAATCAGCCGGTGGGTTGATTCTCTTACCTGGCCAACCGAGCCGGCGACACTGGACAAATCGGTTGTGGTTAATGTCTGGATTGAGTCAACCACTAAGAGAAGGTTTGAGGTTTTAGTTTCAAGGTGTGAGATTTTTTCAATGATCAAATCAACATCGGTTTCCGGAAATAAGAAAAAGTTGGCTAACCCATCTCCCCCGCCAAGCCGGCCGATTCTTAGTTTTACCTGTTGCGGCGATTCCTCGCCGCAAACATAAACAACGGTTTTGTTTTTTAAAAGCCTTAAGGCGATCTGTGTCAAAAGAGTTGACTTGCCAATCCCCGGCTGGCCGGAAAACAAAACCACCGACCCGGCAACAATGCCGCCGCCTAAAACCCGGTCCAGTTCCCCCACGCCGGTTTCGGTTCTTTCTTTTTCGCTAATCGAGACTTGTCCCAAACTAAACAATTTAGCTTCCTTTTTGATTTTTTTTCCCTTTTGAACCAAAGTTTGTTCAACTTTGGTTTCCTCCACCAAACTGCTCCAAGCGCCGCATTCAGAACACCGGCCCGCCCAACGCGGCGATTGAGCGCCGCACTTCTGGCAGACAAAAACCGACGAAGTCTTGGTCATTTTGTTTTTTATCTTTCTCTCAAAACTTGCACTTTTAAACTGGCTCCGTATAATGCCTGGCCCATGTTTTCGATCCGAGGGTCAAGCGAAGTCCCCCGATAACGGCTCATCAACCTTGACGCAACTTCCATTTGTCTTAAAATGTAACCGGGAGATTTCATCTCTTTTCTAACCACCCAATCCCAAGTCATTCTCTTATTTTACCCCCTTAAACCCTCTCTTAAAAGAACCCTCAAGGCTCTTTTCTCCAATCTTCTGTCTCTCCGTGAAACTAAAAACAACCCCGCCTCTTCCGCCCGCCTGACACTATCTAAAAGTTGATCCGAAGCAGGGAGTTCGTTTAAACTACACGATAGGCTTGCGCCTGGGTGTAGTTTATTCTTCGAGCGAGCAAAACGAGTCGAGAAGTTCCCCTTCCTAATTTTTGACTTTTGAGATTCCCGCCCGCCGCGCTTCTCTCTGCCGATAAAGCTCTTCTCTTATCCCACGCCTATCGCCATCAGAAAGAATTGCGCCCCCGCGCGAAGGGCCACAGAGTATCCTTAGAACCTCTGTTGGATTAAGCCCATCATACCCAGGTATTTCTACCCGCACTTTGAAGATTTTCCCATCGACACCTATCCTTCTTTCTTCCCAAAGACTCAAACCAGCTGGTCCCGTCGTCTCCCTCAAATGATCGTATTCATGAACTTTAGTGGCTAACACCTCCCCCGCGTCCACGCCATGACTAATAAGATATCCGCTCACCTCTCCCAAAATCCTAGCTTTGTCTGCATTTTTAGCAACAACCGGCGTTTCTATGATTCTCCATGAAGTCTCCACTTCGAAAAGATTAAAGGGAGAGAGATCTCCCGGCTGTGAACGGCTCCTTAACAAACCAGGTCGTTGATCCCATCTTCGCCCCCCGACCACCCAATAATTCTTTCCAAAAGCCCATTTTTGACACTAAAAAATTTAATTTTTCTCCCTTTCCGCCATTGCCCAGCCTTTTAAAAAAGCCCTGGCTTCGGCGTGTTTTGGATATTTTCTCACTAACTTCCAAAAAAGTCCACTATGATTAGGAAAAATCAAGTGGGCCAGTTCGTGAATAATCAAATAATCGACTACCCAGGAAGGCATTCTTTTTACCCGGAAAGAAATCCGCGCCTCTCGTTTAGCCGAATCGCAAACCCCGAAAGCGCTTTTTTGCCGGTTCGACCAGCCGATGGAAAAATCTTTAAGCCGATTATCAAAATATTTCTGATTAAAAATCGCCGCCCTTTTTTTTAAAAAACTATCCGAGTCTTTTCTCACCCTTCTCCTTTTTATTTTCTTCAAAAATTTTTGAGCGATCTGCTCCGCTTTATACTTCGGCAGCCAAAAAGGGATTCTTAACTCCAAAACCCCCTGATCAACCCGCGCCGAAACCGTTCTTCTCCTCCTTTTTGATCGAATCAAAACAACTTTCATAATCTTCATCGTCTTCATAATCTCGCTGTCTTTATGGTCTCCGTGATCCCCCTGGTTTTCATAATCTTCCTGGTTTTTATGGCCTCCACGATCTCCATGATCTTCGCGCTTTTCGTAATTTTGATAATTCCGTACCTAAATCATCAACATAACTGACCCGATCGGGTCAGTTATGTTGAGCGGTTAATTTTCGAAAAGGTTTTTGTCAACTTTCTAAGCGGCCAGCTGGCAGGCAGAAGATCCAAGGGTACTTTGGGGTGATCCAAGATTAAATCCCAGAATTCCGAGCTTAACCCCTCGGCTAAGAAATCCTTCTTATTTTTGGAAGAAAATTTTTGAATTAATTGTTCTGCCTGATTCTCCCAATCCTCTGTTTGCCACAACTCCTTTACAAACTCTTTCGGGTTTCCGTTTAAAAAACTACCGGAAAAAACGCTAAAATTCCTTTGCTCGTCTATCTGCTCAAGCAGTTTAACCAAAAAAGAATTTACTGCCAGCGGTGAAATCCAAACTGAGCGTTGAAACTGGCGGAGACCCAAATCAAAAAGCGCGCTTCTGATCTTTTTTCGAAGCACCCGTTCTTTTTCCGGAATATCAAAAGCCACCAGCCGCCATTTTTTATCCCAGGGTTTTCTGATCAACCTCAAAAGAGATTTTGGTCTTTTATTAAAAGAGAAGTTCTTATTAAGAACCCCCTGGTTAATAAGACGCCAAACACTTTTTTGGCTTTGAATAAGGCTTAAACCGCTATTTTCAACTACCCAATGATACTTGCTAAAATAGTTGTCAAACCAAAGCAGTACTTCTTCGCTCGCTTCCAAAATCTGGAAAATACGACTTTTTCCTCTCATTATTTTCTTATCTCATTATCATAAAACCACTCCTCATTGTCAACATAACTGACCCGATCGGGTCAGTTATGTTGACAAAAGAGAGACTCAAAAAACTCATCGGCAAGATAAGATTGCGTAAAGTTATGCAAAAAAGAAAGCGAGGGGTCGTCTCCGAAATCAAACCTCGCAGGCTAAAGTGAGATTAAAGTGATCAAAGAAAAGATAACAAAAAATAGGAAGGCTGTTAGTAAAATCAGCTGGCGCCAAAAAGCAGGTTGAAGTTTACGGCCTAACCGTTTCCGGTTTAAATACCAGATTAAAGGAAACAATACCGTCATCGCCAAAGCGTTTAAAACCGCAGACAAAGTCAGTAAAAATTTAGGCTCTTTAAAGCCCAGCAAAAGAACTAATATTCCCAAACCAATCTGCCCCCAAAGAGCCAGGTAAAACCAAAGCGAGGCATTAACCCTTTTGCCCTTTTTCCAAGTTAGAAGCAATAGATTTTCGCTGATAATCCTGGAGGATGACTCCAAAACACCCAGCTGAGTAGAGTAAAGCATCAAAGCGGCAACCAGCAAAAAACCTGAGCCTATCTTTGGCCCTAACCAATTTCCGATTACCGCCCCCTCGCGGTAAAGAAAAGAAAGACCTCCCTCAACTGTCTGGCCGAAAACAGTAGCATAAGCCAAAACCGAAAGCAGAATAATGGTTAAAAACCCCAAGAGCCAGAAAATTAAAAAATGCTCCCAGTTGACCAGCCGCCACCAGCGGTTAAAACAAGAAATATTTTTAGGACTTAATGAAAAAGTCTCCCCTTCTATTTTTACCTTCGCGGGTTTTCCCTTAATAATCGAGCTGATTTTAGCGCCGTATTTTCCCATTGCTAATCCTTTTTCTTTAATATAATAGGACTGGGCCAGGTTTAAATTACCCCCGGCGCCGGAATAAGCGAAAGCTCCTAAGAAAGAGGCCAGCCCCACCCCGGCCGGGAAAAACCACCAGCCCTCGCCCCTGCCAATTAAACCTAAAGCCAAATCCCGCCAGTCTTTCAGTCCGGAAAAAACAACCACCAAAAAGAAAATTAAGGGCAGACCGGCAATAATAATGGTGCGTTGGAGTTTTTCCATTGTTTGATACAAGGTCTTGCCAAAAGTTAAGACCAAACCGGTAAAAACAAGAATCGCTATCGGCAAAAAAGAAGCATTGGAAAAAGAAAAAACCCGGTTAACAATTTCCGCCGAAGCAGAGCTGAAGCCAGGTAAAGCCCAAGGGATAAAAGTGGAAACAGCAAACCAGAGAGGCCAAAAAGAAGACAATCTCTTAAAACCGACAAAAACACTCTCCCCCCAAACTAAACTGTAACGCATAATTTCCAAATTCAAAAAAAATTGAAAAGTGATTCCCAAAAAAGCGCCCCAGATTAAACCCAAACCATAATTGGCCGACAAATAAGGCCACATAATCAGCTCGCCGCTGCCTAAAGCCAAACCCAAGAGAATAAACGAAGGACCAATTGCTTTGATTAATTTAGGCGGAGAAGGAAGGCTGGCCATTACCCAGTTTACAATTTCTGAGGTTTGGTTTTCAACCGGAAGGCTTCAATTTTTCCTGCCGACGTAGTCACCGGTGTCAGTGTTGACAATAATTTCTTCGTCTTTTTTGATAAAAAGCGGTACTTTAATTTCAATTCCGGTATCCAATTTTGCCGATTTGCTGGCCCCGGTAACAGTATCCCCCTTGACGGCATCCTCTGTTTCAACCACCTTAAAATTCATTCTTTTAGGGATAACCAGCCCAATCACAGTTCCCTGATAAATCACCAGCTGGTACTCGACTCCTTCTTTGATATAACCCTTGCTTTCGGCGGCCACTTTCTTCTCCACCTGAAACTGCTCAAAGGTATGAGGGTGCATAAAAGTTAGTTGGTCTCCGGTTTGGTAAAGAAATTGAGCGGCTCGATTTTCAACGGTAATCTCTTCTATTTGTTCATCGCTTTTTAAAACCTCGCGGGTGACGTTGCCGTTAAGCAGGCCTTTAAGTTTTAACCGGACCACCGATGCCCCTTTGCCGGGGTTAAAAAACTCTTTTTCCACCACCAAGGTCGGCTCGCCTTTCCAGTCAATGTAAAGCCCTTTAGTAATAGTACCTGCTTTAGCCATGAGTCCTATTTTACCACAAGATCCAACCGCCCAACCAATCCTTCTTTTAAGTATTCCCTTATTACAGAAACGGCTTTATCTGCCGCTTTATGTTAACTATCAAGTCAGTAGTTAACATAGCTTTCCCCAAACAAAACCACTTCGCTAATCTCGGTTTTGTCCGCCAACAGCATCATCAGCCGGTCAACCCCCAAGGCCGCCCCGGAACAGTCAGGCAGGCCCGATTCCAAAGCTTTGATAAAATCCCAGTCAACCGGATGTTCCAGCTTATTCATCTTCTTTCTAAGTTCGGCCTCCTTTTCAAACTGTTTTTTCTGTTCAACCGGGTCAATTAATTCGGAATAAGCGTCGGCCAGCTCCACCCCGGCAATGTAAAGCTCAAACCGCTCTTTTACTCTGGAATCTTTAGAATTGGTTTTTGCCAAGGGAGCAAACTCGGCCGGAAAGTCGTAAATTAGAGTCGGTCTGCCAAAACCCAATTTCGGTTCAACCTCTTTCAAAAAAACCAAATTGTAAACCGTCCCCCAATCGTCCTCCCGGTTTACCCGGTAACCGTTTTTTAACGCCCAGGAAACCAAATCTCTTTGATCAAATAAAGTTTTATCATCAATACCGGCGCATTTAGCAAAAGCTTTAATCACTGAAATTTTTTCAAAAGGGGCTTTTAAGTCAATCGTTTCCCCTTGGTAGGTAAGCTTATCCTGATCAACTGCTGATTTGATCAACGCCTGGCAATCGTCCATTGTCTTAAAATAATCGGCGCCAACCCGGTACCATTCCAAGAGAGTGAATTCAGGCAAATGAAAACGACCCCCTAAATCAGTGTTTCTAAAACTCTTAGTGATCTCAAAAATATTACCCGAACCGGCGGCCAGCAACTTCTTATGCCAAAGTTCTGGAGAAGGGGTTAAAAACGCCAGAGTACTGTTGCCCAACTTATCTTTAAGCTCGGTTTGAAAAACTTCCAAATAGGATTCCGGTATTAAGGCCGGCGATAAAACCGGCGTTTGCGCCTCTAAAAAACCCGATTTTTCAAAAAAGGCGCGGATTCTCTTGATCAATTCGCTTCTTAATCTAAAGATTTGCCAACTTTCCGGGCTTGACTTTAATTTTCTCCAATCCATGAAGCTATTATACAAACTATTGTTATAATAAACTATCTTTGAAGGGAGTCCGCCGGGGATCTGGGTCCGCTTCATTAGTCCGCAAAGGTTCGGAAAATAGAGGGATCTAATGAGAAAACTTTACCGACAGGGAGCTCGCTTTATCTCTTCTCCCGATCAAGCCGATGATCCCCTAATACAAAGACAAAAAAGAAACCAGTCCTGAATAGAAATTTGGGGTCATGGCGGAGACTATCATCTGATTGCCGCCGTCCATTCCCAAATACCAGGGGTGAGAGCTGTCGTTTTACCACCACAAGAGGCGAAGCCTGCGTTCGGCAAAGAAATCCAAGGAAAGTTTAAAAAGAACTTGTTTCAAAACCTTATCTAAAACGCCATTCCGGGCTTAATACGACGTCGGATCACTGTCGTCACGCGACGTCGGATCACTGGTTGCGACCCGGGGTTCTTTCTGTCATTCCGGGCTCAACACTACGTCGGATCACTGTTGCGACCCGGGGTTCTTTCTGTCATTCCGGGCTTGACCCGGAATCTATATAGATTCTGAATCGAGTTCAGGATGACAAGGTAGATTCTGAACCACCCCTAGTCGTGCGACGGGGTAAAAGTTCAAAAATGACGACAATAGGTAGTTTTGAAACTGGTTCAAAGTCACTATTTCAAAAGTTCGCTATCTTACCAATCATCTTTTAGATTTTACCAACCTGCGTCAATACTATATAATAAGATTACCTCCTTAAAAGAGAGGGCCGGTAAAATGGAAAGTAAATTAATTGAAAACATTGTTATTGGCAGTATCGTTGTTATCGTCGCTTTAGGCGGAGTCACTTTTTTCAGCTGGGAAAAAGTAAATTGGGGCAAGATCGAGCTTAAACCAACCGAAACAATTGCTGTTCTCGGTCAAGCTCAAGGTCAGCAATTGTCGCAAGTGGCTGAACTTTCCGCCACTGTTCAAAAGGTTAATGACGACAAACAGCGGGCTGTCAACGAAGTCAACGACAGCACCAGTCAAATTATCAGCCAGCTAAAAGATTTCGGTATCGAAGACAAGGACATTAAAACCCAGACTATCAGTATCAACCAGGAGGAAGATTTTTACCAGGAAGAAGGCAGAACCAAGTCCCGTCCCGGCCAATGGCGGGTAAGCAACAGTTTGGAAATAACTTTAAGGGACGTCAACCGTGCTTCGGAAGTAACCGAACTACTCAGCCGAAGCGGCGCCACCAGCGTCTGGGGACCAAATTTTTATGTCAACAAGGATACTGTGGTCGAGATTGATCTTTTAAACAAAGCCTTGGAAAACGCCAAGCAAAAAGCAGGCTCGATCGCCGAATCAAACGGAAAAAAATTAGGAAAAATAATCAGCATTACCGAAGGCCGTCAGTCGGTCAGCCCTCTTAGGTTCGCTGAAGGAATCGGCGGCGGCGGTATCCCGGTTGAATCAGGTTCTTCCACTATTGAAAAATGAAAAAACTATTACCGCGGTCTTTGAACTGATTTAAACAGACGCCTGGTAAGTTATCCCTGTTCATTTAAGCTCAAATGGTCCCTTCAAAAAAAACAGGCCCGATGGCAAGATTGGTAAGAGAAGCAAGGAGGAAAAGGGTAAACAGTGGCGTTCAGAGACTTACCGGAAAAGTGAGAGAGACGACAAAGAGTTTTTTCGAGGAAATCGTTGGCGGCTAAGCCCCGCGAACTGCAGACAGCAGCCTTGATCCGCCACGGGTTAAGGGGGATGTCGGTCTCTTTAAGAGAAGGTCAGGAGACCCGGAAGTTGGCAGGCTGAGTTCAGAGCGTTTTCTTAGAGACGGAGGTCCGGAAAGTAAATCCTGACTTTTTTAAATCAACTTTTCTTTCATCGCTAAAACAAACCCCTTCTGCCAACAATTTTTCTTTTTGTTTCTGCCAGCCGCCAAAAACATACCCCGGCGCTAACTCCCCTTTTTTATTAACCACCCGGTGGCAAGGAGTTTTCGAATCTTTGTTAGCGTGCAACGCCCAGCCGACTATCCGTGCGTCGGCGGACTCTAAAATCCTAGCCATCTCCCCGTAAGTAGTTACTTTACCTTCAGGAATCTTTTTAACCAAACGGTAAACTAATTGAAACATCCTGCCTTTCGCCAAAACTAAGTATGGTTGCCGCCAATTCAATCTTTTGTCTTTAACTTTGACCTTTGAATTTTTAACTTTGAATTCTATCTTACATTCCCAAGGTCATCTGCACTTTCGCTTCCGGCGGTTTAAAAGAAAAGTCAACCGGCACCTCCCTAAGGCTGTTCCACCTATCAAAATATTTTAAAAACCCGTTTTTCAAACCAAAATCAAACACCTGGGCGGTAATTTCTACATCCTTGCGGCAATATTTAGCCAACTCCTCCAGCTGTCCGTTGCGCCAATAATCCACCGCCAACAATCCGGATCCGGTTTTACCTAAACCCAAACTGGCTCTGGCGATTGAGTCTAAAGAAAGCCGATGACTTAAAACTTTTTCTACCTCTTTTAAAATATCCAAAACCGGAATCTGGGACAAATCCCCTGGATAATAGACCGCCAAAGCGCGGTTGTCAAAATCGATGATGTTAAATCCGATCAGCCGGTCGGCCATTTCTAAAGTCGGCCAAAGGTTAGGCAAATCCTCTTCAAAAAAACCGCTGTAGTTTTCCTGGCCGGCTAAATTTCCTCCCGGCAACTCAATTATCCCCAAATAGGAAACGCCCAACTTGGCCGGGTCCCGGTCTTCTATCTCGGAAAAGAGTTTTTTGGTTTCCACATCTAAAACAATTTGGCTCATGGAAATTTCATTTTAAACTAAATTCAAGTTGAAAATCAAGTTTTGTTAAAGCAAGACTACCGCAACGACGACTGAGAAAGCAAAATTGTTCGACTCCCGAAACTACACGGAAATCGATTAAGCGCAATGGGGCCGACAGTAGTAAGGCTAGACCCGCCAAGAGAGGTAAGAATGGGCCAGGTCGGCATTTGTTTTACTGCCTCAAAAAGGGCACCCGGTCTCTATCGTTCCCAAGTATCCTGAAAATCAAAGGGTCCGCCTAACTCTCGTCTTTCCGTGAACAGCGAGTATCACTGGGATTGCGGGAAAAGTCAACCCAATTTTCGTTGAAAATGATTTCGTTGAAAACGATATTGAAGCTCCGGGGGTTAACTCCTTCGCTGAGAGCGGCGGAAGGACCAGACAGGCTTCGGATTCTTGCTTTATATTATCAATAAACATGGTCAAGAGCTGAAATCCCTCCAACTGTCAGCCGAAGCCTCAGCGAAGGCGGAGCGGATTAAAAGTTAAGATTGATATTGATGACGTTAAGACTGATTATCCTTCGAGCGTAGTCGAGAAGGATTTGTCGAAAGACAGTTCTCGACAGGCTCGAACAGTAAACACGAGAAGGGTAGTTCTTGCAAGCCTTTGATCCCGAGCGGTTCGACACGATCACTGTTGAACTTGTCGGGGAGTTTATACCCTGAGCTTGGGTGAAAACCACCCCCGGGGTGTTGGGCAGATTTTCACCCCGGGGGTGTTGAATTCCGAGCCGGTCGAGGGGCTCGAACAATA
>CAZWLF010000012.1:0-12826 GCA_964634805.1 uncultured Gammaproteobacteria bacterium | reverse complement strand
CGATATTTCGGTTAATTCTACACTATCAAGGTGCTATTTTTTAGATATTACCCTAAAGAACGTAAACATAAAACATAACATAACCTGGAATTACAAAAAAACTCGAAATCCGAATATCGAAATTCTAAACAATCTCCAAATTCAAAAGACCAAAATTATAAACATAAATGTTTAAAACATTTTAGATTTTGGTCCGTCGTCCGCCGATTGGCAGAGGCGAATTGGAATTTGTTTAGAAATTAGGAATTAGAAATTAGAAATTCCTTGCGCCATGCGCAAGGCTGGTGGACCTGAGCGGATTTGAACCGCTGACCTTTCGGATGCAAACCGAACGCTCTAGCCAGCTGAGCTACAGGCCCGCCTAAATATTCGCTTCGCGAATTTTTGGCGGGCAGGCCCCTGACCAAATTTAAAATTTGGTCAGTAGACTTACCCTTCGATTAGGTTTTTGTATTGTTTTATTTCTACTCTTCGATAAAAGCTGCGAATTTTTGGCGGGCAGGCCCCTGACCAAATTTAAAATTTGGTCAGTAGATCTACCCCTTGATCAGGTTATATTATACTATGCTTCCCGACAAAGGCGACGCATCTTGACGGGTTTTTCATCGTCAATTTGCCAAACTTGTTTTGCCCCCTATTGTATCAAAATTGTTCGCTTTTTACCCTGCCGAAGCCTCAAGGAAGAAGGATTTACGTTACCCTCCGAGCTCACCGGTGTTGGGATTTAATGTTCTTTAGACCCTTTTTTGAACAATAAAGCCTAATAATTTCATCATTGCCACCCATGAGTGAAAGTATTTTTAAAGGCAAATAGACTAATGTGCCTATTATCGCCCAAGCTACTCCTCTTCGGTATAAGGTTGTTATTACGGTGAGCGGAAATTCCAAGAGGGTGCACCCTTTATATCTAATCGAGAACCCGGATCTTTCTAACAAATCGTAAATTTCTTTTTTAGTGATGAAGTGAAGGTGAGTCTTATCGTTAAATACAAAATAGTCTTTCCCTAAAAGTTTGGAGGTTAAACTACCTACCAAGGGGAGCTCGACGACCAACGATCCCTGATCGTCAAGAAGGCGAAAGACCTTTTTCAACGCTCCGAGAGGGTGGTGAAGGTGCTCAATGAGATGATACATACAGACAATGGAATATTTCTGCTCTGTTCTATATTTCTCAAAACTGATTTTTTGGCAGTGCGGTGAGGGAGAAATACTTTTATCTATCCCTTGGGCGTAGATTCCGTTTTTTCTCGCCAGATCAACAAATAAGCCCTCGCCGCAGCCTATGTCAAGAAGGGCTCCTTTCCGGTTTCTCTTGGGAACATAGCGTCGTAATTCGATGATTCTGACTTTTTCATTGGCCCGCTTTAGCAATTGATCAAGTTTTTGCATGGTTTTTTTCTAAAACAGCCAGAGAACTGCTGGTTCGCCGCCGCCATAAGCGCCTGGTTCGTTTTGAGAAACCTTATTTTTTTCTGCAGACGGCAAAAAAAGTTCCGGCCTTTTCTATCTCATCAGCAAAAAAGAAATCCGACTCTTTCGGAGGAACCAGATGGAGAAGAGAGGAATTCAAGCAGTCCTTTACAGATTTTGGAATCAGCGGCTGTGCTATCTCTTGCATGAAGACGGAGCGAAACATAAAGCTGACCGCCCTATTTCCAAAACCGTTTTTACGGAATTTTGGGTTCGTTTTCTGATTAATTCCTAAAAACACCGCTTTGAAATGCGGGTTAACCAGTTGACAAAATTCTTGAACGTCAAGCTCGGATTTGTGGAATGGGTTTTTGGTTTGAGTATAGAGCTTATTATTGGTGGAAATAATAAAGACTCCATTATCTTCCAGTAAGTTAGAGATATTAGAAAGAGCTTTTACCTGTTGTTTCCTGGATAAATGCTCGATAGTGGAAAACATAGTAATTAATCCGAACCTACGGTTTAAATCCGAAATTTTACCGATTTCCATTAGCAGAAAGACGCTGTTTTTGACTGCCAGAGAAGAAGCCTGCTTAATTGCTCTTGAGGATTTGTCAATTCCCAGAACTTCTTTTTTGGTAAATTTTGATAAAAGTTCTACCCCTTTGCCAATCCCGCATCCCAGATCCAGGACAGTTTTATCGCCGGCGTATCGGGCCGCGTATTTGTACAAAAATATGCTAAACCCTCCCCAATCCGACGTTTCCGGCATATCAGGCTCTGTCCCGCAACATCTTAAACGAAACTTTACTAGTATAGAGGATACCAGAATTTGCCTTGGCTGGTATCAGCTGTCGCCTAACGGGGTTAATTTTAACTATTTTAAGCAGTTAGTCGTTATCTGGCAGGAGCCAGTTGCTGTTATAATCATTGCCAATGACTACCCGAAAAAAGTATTTCAAAACCTTAACCGGCAAGAAACTGCCTTTGCCGCTTTTTTTCCCGGATGCCACCCGCGGAGTGATTAAAACCTTGGATTCTACGGATATTGAAGCTACTAAAACTCCGGGTATTTTGGTAAATACTTACCACCTTTATTACCAATTAGGCCGCCGAGTGATAAAAAACCACAAAGGAATTGGTAATTTTATGTCCTGGTCCGGCGGACTGATTTCCGATTCCGGCGGTTTCCAGGTAATGTCTTTGGTCAAAAGAGGCGTAGTCAAGGGTGTGATCGAAGACAAGGGCATCGTTTTTAAAAACATCGGCAGGAAAAAGGAATTTTTTTCTCCTGAAGATTCGATTAAGTTTCAATTGGATCTCAAAACGGACCTGGTAGTTGTTTTGGACGATTTTACCCCTCCGTCGGCGGATTTTGACAAAGCCAAAGAGACGGTAGAAAGAACGATTCTTTGGGCTAAAAAGTCTAAGGATGAATTTGAAAAAATTTGCCGCCGCAAGGGTTTAGAAAAAAAAGACAGGCCTTATCTGGTTGCCGTGGTTCAGGGAGGCAAACACCTGCCTTTACGCAAAGACTGCGCTCAGCGTTTAGCGGAAATAGGTTTTGACGGCTACGGTTTCGGCGGCTGGCCGATAAAAGACAAGGGCGGTTTTGATTATGACTCGGCCAAAATAATCGTTGACAATGTTCCCAAGGGTAGTTTTTTGTATGGCTTAGGCATAGGCAAGCCGGAAGAAATTGTTGGCTGTGCCAAATTGGGCTATCAGATTTTTGACTGTGTTCTACCCACCCGGGATGCCCGGCATAAAAGACTTTATGTTTTTAACGCTGGCTCGATTGAGTCAATTGATCTTTCCGATCCTGATTTTTACTCTTTTTATACTCCTGACAAGGAAAAATATTATGCTGACCGCGGTCCGGTTAGCAAGGTCTGCGACTGCCCGCTTTGTCAAAACTACAGCCGCGCCTACTTGGCCCATCTTTTCAGAATTGGTGAAATGACCGCCGGCCGTTTAGCCACCATTCACAACTTAAGGTTTTACTCCTTGCTGATGGAAAAGATAAGGGAGCAAGGGTAAAAATGATGGTGGTTTTGCACACCCCCGGGGTGGGTTAGGTTGACACCTAGGGAGTTGTGTAATCGGTGGGGGCAGACTTAACAAAGTGAACTTGTTTCAAAACCTTATCTGAACGTCATTCCGGGCTTGATACGACGTCGGATGACTGTTGTGACCCGGAATCTGCCCAGATTCTGAATCGAGTTCAGAATGACAAGGTAGATTCTGAATCACCTTGGTAATGCGGCGGGGTAAAAGTTCAAAAATGACAACAATAGGTAGTTTTGGAACTGGTTCAGTGTAACTTTTCCCTTGCCGATTTCTAAAGTTGTCGCCCTTTTCTGCTTATTTCATCCCACTCCGATGGCCTGTTTATTCCCTTTGCTCGCATCCAATCCGTCGTTCCAGGCATTTCTCCTTTTGACAGTTTGGTAGCATCACTAATAATACTGCTTCTGACTTTGGCATTTGCTGCCTGAATCGCCGCGGCATCCATAAAAGCGGTTCTTGCTGAATTAAAACTCGGATCCTCTATTAATCTATCTAAAACTTTAGCCGCTTTTTTATTCTGAAGCAGGACAGCAAAACCGGTAATAACTTCAACCGCTGTTTCTGCTTGTTGGTTAGGATTCACCTCAGCGGCCTGTTCTAAAAGGGAAAAGTAGCCCTGGACATAGGAGACTTTTTCTTCAGAAAAGTCTGGCCCCAACTTTTCGAATAGCGCCTCTTTTGCCTTTTTCCCTTGTTCGATTTGCTGATTAACTCTTCGATCTGTTGATAGTCCTCCTTGGGCAATACCGGTATCAGCCGCTTCTCCTGGCATTTTTAGGTTTCTGACAATTAACTGTATTTAGTTTATCAAATTTTAACGGTTTTTGTCAAAGAGAATCGTCGTTTTTAATTACCGAACTACCAGTCCTGGAAATTTTGTTTACCAAAATTTTTGTAGCAACCAAGCCTTTTTCTAATTTAGCTAAATCGTCGCGAGACTTTATATCAAAAGTAACACTCCTCCCCTTGACAAATTAAAAAGATATTGTAATAATGCCGGTAAAGTTAATTGATATTGAGTATAAGATATGAATAAGACTCAGCCGATTTTTAAACACGGATCTTTAAACCTTCAGCAGAAAAGCAAAATAGTTTTTGCTTCTTTTTCTAAAAAGAATTATTACCTTCGTTTTCAGGTAAGCGCTTTTATTCTTCTAAAAGGTTGTGTCCCGGTAAGTCCTTTTATGAATTTTGACTATTATTTAGGCGGTTTAGTTGATAAGCGCTCAATTAGGATTGCCAATAATACTATGATTCAAAGAACCGACGAGCTCTGGGTTTTTGGCGAGGTGAGCGACGGTGTTTTGGCCGAAGTCGCTTTAGCCAAAAAATTTAATAAGCCGGTGAGGTTTTTTTCCGTTTCGGATGATATCAAGAAAATTAAGGAGATAAGTGTCAAAGAAGTCACTTTGGAAGATGTTTCCCCCTGGATGTGGGATTGGGTGTTGGAGGGTAAAAAAATCGGCCGGTGGCACCCTCGTTTACAGCTTAAAAAAACATATCCTTTAATCTATCCTGCTTATTCCAAAAGAAACTTTTTCTGGCAAATGCAGATAAGCAAGTTTTGTATAGAAAAAAGGGTAATTCCGCTTAACCCTTTTATGTTGTTTAGGTATTTTTTGGGAGATTTAGTTCCGAGAGAGACGGTTTATCGGGCTAACAACAACATTGTGCGGATAAGCGATGGAGTTTGGGTTTTTGGCGAAGTGAGCGACGGCGTTTTGGCCGAGGCAAAAATGAAAAAAGAATCGGGAGGAGAGGTAAAATTCTTTAAAATCATTGACGGAAACCCGGTTAAGTTTAGAAAAATTCCTCTAAAAAGTATTAAATTTGAAGATGATTTAGGAAAGTATAAGCACGTCTTAGAGAGTAACAATAAAGAATGACAGGAGCAGGATTAAATAAAAAACAACGAGAGTGGCTTGTTGAATTTCAGCGCAACAACGACTCGGTGCTTGGTAGGCGAGTCGCCGCAAGAGTCGAAGGAATGACTAAGGGAGAACGTTTTCGAGCCGCTAAGCGTTTTTGGCGCGCACCAGAATCTGCGATCGAAGTGGAAACAAGGGAGTTAGCTTCCGTTATTAATCTTTGGGAAGATTGCCGCGATTAGAGATGCGACTTGTACACCCCCGGTTGCACACCTCGTTGCACACCCCCGGGGTGGGTTAGGCTTGCCCGCCAAAGCTGAGTTTGGCGATGCGGGCGGGTTGACACCTAGGGGAATATATAGTTTGCGGACTGGCTCGGCGAACCTGGAGACTATATTTTTTCCAAAAAATATTCTTTCAGCATAGATTTTAAAGTAACTTTTCCTTTGCTTGTTTTAAAATATTTTTCTCGCCGCTTGGCATCCTTCTTGTTCCGATAAGCTTCATAAAAAATTAACTCGAAGGGAGCGTAAGATTTCGTTGACAGCACTTCTTTGCTGTTGTGTTTTTGGAACCTTTTCTTTAAGTCTTGGGTGAAACCGACGTAGAGGAATCTTTTTCTTTTGCTCTCTAAAACGTAGACATAGTGAAATTTCATTGGAGTTTTGGGGCGCACCACTCTGACGTACCATCCGGTTCGTCATTCGGGTACCCCCCTCACTGCCATTCGTTGATGGGCGAAGCCATGCGCCGAATGGTGCGTGGTTGCGGGGCCAGGGGTCCCGCCCAATTTTAGCACTCGCCTTTTCAGTATTATTCATACACGGCTCGTGTTGCAATTTTCGGCGGGCAGGCGAACCTGGAGGTTCTCGAAGCTCCATAACAAAACAAAAGCCGGGCCAAAAGACCCGGTTTGTTTTGTTGCGGGGCCAGGGGTCGAACCTGGTCTCTGAGGTTATGGGCCTCAGGTGCAACCGTACACTACCCCGCGACGTGACTCTTTATTTTATGGCGAATTAGGTTAGTTGTCAAATTCTCAGTTCTTGCCGAAAAAAAGATTTTGCCATTCTTTCCAGACAGGAACCTGTTCGTATTTTTCCCCTTTTGGCTCCAAAGCGGATAGGTCAGGTATCTCCGGCACCAGAAAAACCAGGTCTTTCTCTTTAAACAGGCCCAGCTTTTCCCGAGCCTCCTTTTGGATGAATTCGTCACTTTGGTAATACTCTTTTTTTTGTTTAAGGTCCTTTTCCTCCCCTCTTAGCTCCTCAAGGGTGATTTCCATCTGCTTAACTTCATTTTTGGTTTTTAGCCAGAGATTTACCTTGCGAGCGGCTTGGCTGACGATCAAGGCTAAAGGGATAAAAAGAAAAACAATTTTCTTGACCATTTTTTATTGAGGGATTAATTAAGAATGCTGTTTATACATGAACCAAGAAAACCTGCCTGCTCGCCTTGCTAAGCGGTCGAAACGGGCCGGCCCCAGGCAGGCGATAAGCTTTAATAGATGAGTTGATTTTCTGGTTCAGTATTTTCGCCCCAACGGAACGTTTGGGTTGGTACCGCAGGCTTACCGTGGGGCGCTACCCCCTTGTTTTAGTAATAGTGAACCGAGTAAATCCTCTACAGGCCGAAGCCTGCGGCTTCCTTTTTCCAGGGGACGCATGTCACATTGTACCCTGCGTGGCGCGTAAAAACCCGGCACTGTCCCGCGGCGGCGGGTCTGGCGCTGGGACAAACCTGTGCAACAGCAGATTTGACCTGGTTCATCTATCGCTATTGTAATGAGTCCTAATCCATGATATTATAAGTTTGTATGAATCAAGATTTGTCCTTAGAAAACGCAATTAGGAGATTTGTCGACCATTTAAAATCACTGAGCCGGTCCAACAACACGATTGTAGCATACCAAGGCGACCTCAACCAGCTGACCGTTTTTTTGAAAGGCCAATCAATTGAGACGGTCGACCAAATAAAGACCGAACTGATTGAAGGGTTTAAGGACCGTATGGCCAAAGACGGCTACACTCCAAAATCCATTTCCAGGAAGCTAAACTCGGTCAAGAGTCTCTTCCGCTTCTTAGTGGAAGAAGAGGTTTTAGAGCGGGACTTTTCCCGGGCGGTTAAACACCCGAAGATAAGCAACGACCTTCCCCGGGTTTTAAAACCGATGGAGTACCGGGCCTTACGTGATATTTGTCGGCAAGACAGGAGAACTTTGGCGATTGTGGAGCTGATGCTCCAAGTAGGCTTAAGAATTAGCGAAGTGGCCAATCTGCGCCTGGACGATATTAAAGAAAACGAATTGGTGATTGAGGCTTACGAAAGTCATTCCCGGAGGATAGTGCCTCTTAACCAGGCGGCAAAAAAGGCGATTGAGGATTATCTGGAGGAAAGGCAGACTTCCAAGTCAAGATATCTTTTTGTTACTAAAACCGGAAGACAGCTTCTGGTCAGGAATATCAGGAGCATTCTAAACCGATATTTTGAAAAAGCCGGCCTTCAAGGAGTTAAAGTCAATGACCTAAGGAATACTTTTATTGTCGAACAGCTTTCGGCTGGGGTTCCTTTAGACGTAATTAGCCGGATTGTTGGCCATAAGCGGCTTTCAACCACAGAAAGATATCTAGGGTTGGTCAGTAAAGGACAAGAAGAAGGCTTTACTTTAAAAGAACTATAGGCTTTGTGAAATTAATGGCGGAGAATTGAATCCTGGCTGTTTTTTGACCTTTCTTTAGACTTCACGTCCGGGATCGGTCAGCAATTTCTTTTTCCACCGCGTCAACAGGCCTGCCGTATTTTAAAATACTCAGCCTTTTAATTGTTTCGGCTAGTTTCGGGTTTCTTCTTTGTTTGTCCTCTTCCATATCTTTAGTGGTGTCCATCGAAAACGGTGTTACCGGTTCGCCGTTGACAATCGTTTTCACGTAAGCGTGAAACCTCTCCACGTTAATCAGGTCCTCTTCGGAAAAAATTGGCTGAAACTCGCGAGCCAGATAATTGGCGTCGGAAACGCCGACCCTAAAACTGATAATAGTCCCGGTGTTGCCGAAAATGGCGTTTTTGACTTCTTCCTCGATCTGTCCGATAAACTGGTTAGCTACTGCCAAGTTAAGGCGGTATTTTCTGGCTTCGGAAAGAATTTGGGCAAAATCAGGAGTGGCGAAATTCTGGAACTCGTCAACATAAAGGTAGAAGTTTCTTCTTTGCTCCTCCGGCACATTTTGCCGGCTCATTGCCGCCATCAGGATTCTTGGCACTAACAGCAGTCCCAGGAAAGAAGAATTTTCCTCGCCGATTTTCCCTTTGGCCAAGTTGATAATCAGTATTTTACCCTCGTCCATTACCTTTCTGAAATCAAAGGAAGATTTTGATTGTCCGATAATGTTCCGGATCATTTTATTGGTAACGAAACGGCCGAATTTGGAAACAATATAATCAAGCACTTCGGACTTGTGAAAATCAGAAGTATGGGCAATCTGTTCGGTCCAATATTCCCTAACTACAAAGTCTTTTACCTTGGGAAGGATCTTTTGCAGATAAGCTCCGTCCGGGTTCTGAAGAATTTTGACCACTTCCATGAAAGTAGCTCCCGGCTCGCACATTGCGGTCAGCATTGCGTTTCTGACTGCGTGTTCGAACCTGGGTCCGACGATCCCGGTTTTATAAGGGTCAAACAGTTTGTACATTAAATTGATCACCGCAGTGGCGGCAAAGTGTTTTTGGTCTTCTGTTTCCGCTTCCAGCAGGTTTAACCCCATCGGCCTTTCTGTTTCTGAGGGGTCAAAATAAATTACGTCTTCGGCCCTCTCCGGAGGGATGTATTCCAAAATCTGTTCTGAGAGGTCATGAGGGTCGATTAAGCAAACACCCATGCCGTTATTGATATCCTGGATAATCATTTCTTTTTGGAGCTCGGATTTGCCGGTGCCGGTTTTACCGATGATATAAATGTGTCTTTGCCGGTCCGAATCCTGGATATAAATCGGTTTTTCCATTCCCCGGTAGCTGCTTTTCCCCAAATACATTCCTGAAGTGGGTAAATTGGCCGGCGGCGGGGCCGGTTTGGCCTTAAGCCAGTAGATATTAGGCGTTTCGATCATTTTGTTGGGGAAGTGGTACACTGAAGCGATCTCCTCGCTGTTAAGAATTGTTCTTCCGCCCCACCAGAGAATCGGCTGGTAGCGGTAGATGAAGTCAACCATAAAAGAGTGTTTAAACCGGACCTTTTTACTGCCTAAGTTGTTCCAGGGAGAGTCAAATTGGGCAAAGGAAGACTTAATATTATCCAATCTGGCCTTGGCAATTTCCATATCCGGGGCGCAAACAATAATTCTGATTGAGGTTTCAAAACCGGGCTTGGTACACTTAGCTTCAACCGCTTCAAGAGTTCTGGCATCAACTTTGAAACTGGCTTTTTCCGGGTCCGCTTCCTGCTTTTTAGTATCGCTGATAAATCTCTTGCCGGATTTTTGCCAACTGCTGTCAGCCGGGCTGATCAGAACTTGGACCGCGGATCCCTCGCCCTCTTCAAGTTTGGCCATGGCAGAGGTGATTCCTGAAAGCGGGTCGGTCGGCAGTTCTTTATAGGTTTTTAAAGGATAGAATTCTTCTTTTTTGGCCACTAACCAGCTGTAAACCACCTTGCCTTTCTCGCTGAAGATGTTATATTCATCAACTTCTTTTATTTCCGCGTCGGAATATCCGCCGTGGATCTGTCTTTCCACCAGCTCTTTTATTTTTCTGTGGCAGGAGACATAAAATTTGATTTCCCCGCCGGCGCTGACTATTTCTAACGAGATGTGCGGCTGGGCTTTGAGAAACTTAAATTTGCCTCCTGTTTTAATTGAGCTGAGCGAAGAAATGATCTGTTCCATGGCGTCAACCTTAATCTCGTTATTTTTGGGAACGGCGATCTGGAGCAGAACAAACTTCAAAGCGCTTTCTTCTCTCTTCCGCCAGCGCCACCAAACTACCAGCCCGTAGAGAAATATTGCCAAACCGACCAAGAGCAAGGCGATCAGCAGTAAAGCGGCAGTATAGTAAAATACCGCATGCTGGATTTTGACAATTGCTTCTTCCATATTTAATTATTTTCCGGAGTAGCCCCCTCTTTCAACTTAACCTCTTCCGGCTTCATTTTAATTAGTCTCAGGCACCATTCTGCCAGCCAGCGAATTGCCTCGGTCACTTTTTGGCTTAAGCCGTAAAGCAGTTGCTGCCTGTCTAAAGGCAATCTGATTTTTGGCTTTTTTGCCGAGGCCGAGGTTACTAAAACCTGTCCGGTGCTGTCGTCAGTCACCGGCTTGGAAAGATAAAGGTCTCCTTTTTCCACCTTTTCCAGCCAGGTGTCGACCTCTTTTGAGATCTTAGTTTCAGGTTTTCTGACTACCTTTTGGTCTCCTTCCGGAGTCTGTTGTATGAAAATCCTCTCTTTTTCGACCACGTTGTTGCTCTAATTTTAACTATATTCTTGTTGAATTTCTAAATTAAATAGGTTGAATGGTTTACTGATTGATAATTAAATAAATGGCTGAATGATCAAATGACTAAATGCTAAACGGTTAAATAAACTTCCGAGGCCCAATAGTCTTTGGTTTTTACCTTATTTCTGCCTTCTTTTCCTTTAAAAAATTGCTCCAGTTCTCGATAAATTCGGTAATGGTTAAAAAAGGAATATCAACAATGGCGGTAAAAAAGACGCTGACAATATTATATTCCTTCCACTTGACCGAGAGCCATTGGCCCAGCCTGGCAACTGGGATTGAAAGCACGTCCAATAAAAACTGCGAGAAACTGGTTTTTTCTTCAATGGTCATTTCCTTGGCTCTTTGCCGAATGATTAAAGCGGCAAAAACAATCATCGCCACGTTTAAGGTGTCAATATAAAGAGAAGTTACCGGTACTTTGGCGATTCTAAAGACCCAGAAAACCAAGGCCATTGAGATCGAGCTGGTCAGAGCGTAAAGAAGCCCGATCGTTAGGCCCATTAACCAGCCTTTTTTCTTTCTGGCCTTGATTTCGTAGATATCTTTTTCCTCGCTTTTATAAACTATTTTGTTAGTTTCCTTAACCACTCTGGTAAAATTTTCCTCGCCAGGCAGTTTGATAATAATTACCAGCAGAAACATTACTGCTGTCGGGATCAGAATATCTACTAAGACTGCCAGCGGGCTGAAACTGCCGTAAAAAAGTTTAGCCAAGGGAACTTCAACCACGAAAAGCGAAAGCGCTCCGGCGACAAAAATGGAAAGGGTCGAATAAATTGCCGCTCTGGTCAACCTGGACTTTAACGTTGACAGTCTTTTGTCATAGGATTCTTTGATCAGCGGTTCCAGAAAAGCCGGATCGGAAAAACTTTCATTAATCGATTCCGGCTGTTTGGACAATTTTTCTAAAATATCGCCCAAGATTAGGTAGACGGTATCGTACTTTTCGCAGATTTTCTGAAAATGACTGGAAAAAGGATGGCCAAGATCTTCTTCGATTCTTTTCCATAAATCAGTAATCTTCTTAGTTACTTCTTCCAGTTGGTTTTCTCCCAAGTCGGTCCAATTAGAAAAGTAGCGGTATTTGATTAAATGATAACTAATTAGAGGAGCGTCAAGATGAAACAAGGCCCGGTGGACAGCAATATAGGTTTGCAGTCTTTTTTCCTCTTCGGGCAAGTTTGCTCCAGGAGAAACCCTAATCCTTTCCAGAATCGTTTCGGTCATAAAATTAATCAGCAGATTCTCTTTTAACGGAGGCTCTAAGGTGTCCTCTATTTCCGAGGCGGCGATTTCCAACAGCCAGTTATAGAGGTTAATTTTGTCCTTGATATTGACCGAGTCGTAGAGAGGGTTGTTTTCTAAGATATAAATATATTTTTTCAAAACTTTTTCCACATCCTTGATTTTTGCCTGAGGGATTTTGTCGTTGGTAAAGTGACCTCCTCTGATTAGCTCCAGGACCATTGGTTCAGCCGCTTTTTCCGGATCAACATTGGGAAAAGGAATCAGTTTATGCCGGGACATTTCCGAAATTAACCTTCTTTTTAAGACTCGTTCAATTGCTCCTCGACGGATCAGGTGTTCTTCTTTCCAATCAATGATCTTTCTTATTCTTTCGTAAATCAGAGCCACTTTAGAGGCGATCTCATCAACATGAATGGTGGCAATTTCTCCCCTGGGTTTTAGGCTGTCCAGCACTCTCTGGTAGTTTTCCACCAGTTTCTGGCCTCCGGCTGAAAGCAGACTTTCGGGGTTGGTGTTACTTTTTTCCTCTTCGGTTCGGAAAATTATTCCGTTATTGTCCATCGGTCAGGCTTCTAAAATTTTAAATTCTGAACAGCGCTTAATGGATAAATGAGTAAATGATTAGATGAATGAACCAGTTTCAAAACTACCTATTGTCGTCATTTTTGAACTTTTACTCTGAATTCACCCCCGGGGTGAAAATCCGCCTAACACCCCGGGGGTGGACTATCCAAGGTTTACCCC
>CAZWLF010000011.1:0-13730 GCA_964634805.1 uncultured Gammaproteobacteria bacterium | reverse complement strand
ACGGTCTTTCACCTCTCTTTCACTTCTAAGGTGTTTTTCTACCTACACCTGTCTACACCCCAATTCTTTCCTTGCTCCCCCTAGTGGACGTGTTTAGGAACAGGAAAATAGAATTTGGATTTAGTTTGCAGAACATTAAAACAGTATTTGAAACTTTTGATTTTTCACTTAATTCAACGCCGACTCCAACTTTGGCCAAATTTGTTTCCGCATAATGATTGCATCAGTTTTATAACCAGCTGCCAAATCGGCAATACCTAGTGCTTTGGAAAAAATAGATTTTGAGTCTGCATCGATGGTGTAAAAGATATTAAAACCCTTAATAATATCGATGCCAGTGAAAAAGACATAATCTAATTTATTTTCAGATTTAAAACGGTTAAGCGTCTGGAGTAAGGTTGTATTCAAGTCTGAAGACATTCTATCGACATCAACCATTTCTATTTGGGTAATTCCAATATTCTTTCCCTTAATTGCCTTAACGGCAAAGTCTTGAGCTAAAACGTCATAAAGATTTTCGCTAGTGATGTTTGATTTAGCCTCGAACATCTGACGAGTGTAGTCATCAGTAAGACCAGTGACATTTTTTAACCAGTTAGCGGCATCAATATCCCTTTGAGTTGTAACCGAATTTTTAAAATTGATAGTGTTAGAAACAATGGCCGAATAAAGATAGGTAGAAGTGTTACTTGACGGTTTATAATTAGACTTTATAAATTCTTCAGTGATTAAAGTGGCACAGGAACCAACGAGCTCGATGTGATTTTTAGCATTAACAAACTTGTCAACAAAGAATAGCTGGCGGTGGTCGAATATTTCTTTGACTTTTTCTACAGGAATAGTTGGTTCAATTGCATCGGGGTCGGCGGTATCTACTAGAACAAACTCTATATCTGACTCATATTCGCCAGTGTGTTCTTCGGTAGGTAACTTTTGCGTGTAATTCTTAACGAAATCGACTTCCAAACCCAGAGTTCCAAAATAAACTGATTTAGCGGGGATGTTTTTTCGATTTAGCAACTCCGCGTAAGCGATAGAACAAGCAATACCATCTAAATCAGGGCTGTTATATGAGGTGACGATTATCATAAGTGAATTTTATCATCACAAAAAGTTGCAGTGTGAGTCAATGAAAAAATTTGATTACAAACACTCTATTTAACCATAACATACAAACACATATTACGTATCTTTCCAATAATTTTATATGGCTCCCCGGGTAGGACTTGAACCTACGACCAACCGCTTAACAGGCGGGCGCTCTACCGACTGAGCTACCGGGGAAAATAAATTAAAAGCGAAAAGTTAAAAGTTATCAATGTGCCAGGAAATTATAACACAGGAGAACTGAATTTAAGTTCAAATATGATATTTTTACTTTAACAGAAGCCCCGGTGCTGTATTAGGGAGGTTTTACTTTTTAATCAAGGTGACTTCGTCGAAATGAACAGTTAAAACACTCCTTTTTTCTGCAAAAAGGTGTATTTCTACCAGTTTGGTGTTGGTGGACCCGGGCCAATAGTCAAATTTTAAAATTCCGTTGAAAGGGGTGTATTTTCCTCCGAGCCATTCTCCGCCTAACCAGTTGCGGTTAGCGCCAAATTCGTTGACCCAAACAGAGTGCCGCCCTTTTGAAAGTTTTCGGTCCGCTGGTAAAACGAAAATTGACAATCTTGTCCGTTTTCGCCAGCCGCCGCCAACTACGGGAACCATTTCCGACCCGGCCCGGTTTTGCTTGATTCCTCCAGTGATTTTCAAACTGTGTTTGGGCTCCGGCGCGTTGCCGTTCCTGTTGGTATCAATGGTTACCGCTTTGGTTTGATTCCGGTTCCAGCCGGCGGCATCGGCAAGACCGGATGAAAAAAGAGCTTAGGTTTGAAGGATAAGCTATCTTAGGGAGGCGCTGTTTGGTAGAATTGACTATAAACAATGAAGATAAAAAGTTTCTAAAAATAGCGGTTGAACAGGCCAGGGAATCTGTTAACCGAGGCGGATTTCCTGCCGGAGCAGTAGTAGTTAGAAATGGAGAAATAATTTCAAAAGGTGTTAGTTTGGGTTTTAAACTTAATGATCTGACCAGCCACGCCGAAACTGTTTCAATTAGAGAAGCCTGTAAAGTTCTCCGAACAATAGATTTAAGCGGTGCCACTCTTTATGCCTCACTTCAGCCTTGTCTGTTGTGTTTCAGCGCGGCCAATTGGGCCGGAATTTCAAAAATTGTTTACGGATGCGGGAAAAATAACCAAATGGTTAGCAAAGGATATTACGAAGGCAAAAATGAAATTTCCGAGGTAAACAAAAACAATAATAGGCAGATTGAGCTTGTTTATATACCCGACTTTGAGAGTGAAATGCTTGAATTAGTATCAGAATGGGAGAAAAATCAAAATGAATAATCAGCAATTTCTCCAAAACTATCAGCATCTTCAGTACGGAATAATGTATAACAAGCTGATTGATTTGAGTTTTGCTTCGATTGCCTGGTGCAAAAAGTATGATTCCTTGTTTTTTAATCATGCTCAGGTTGACAGGCTTCTGGCAAAAAATGAATTAAAAGAAGCAGAAAAAGTTTTAAAAGAGCTGAAAAGAAAACCAGCCTTTTACTTTGAAAACAGAAAAGACTTATCAAGCTTGGTAGATTTCCTTACCAAGCAAAACTACAAGAAGGCTTGGGAAGATTCTTGGATGTTCCATTCAGGAGAAGGAATTGACAAGAACCGGTTTAGTCAAGTTAAAAAAGTAACTAACAAGAACGAGCTTGAGGAGTTTTTGCAAACATTTGACAAATGCTACCAGAAGGATGACCCACAAAATCCTTATGGCGAATTGGGTGATTATTTAGAAGTAGCTGGGGACGCTTGGAATAGATTTAATGATTCAGGAAAGATTGAATATTTCACTGTCTATAACGACACGGGGCCAGTAGCCGTTTCTACATTAACTAACTTCGCAAGTATCGGTTATATTTCAAATGTTGGCTCACTAAAAGAAGCAAGAGGAAAAGGTTTTGGTAAAATCGCCTCTCTTTACTGTGTCGCTAGGTCAAAAGAGAACGGAAATACGGAACATGCTTTGGCCACAGAAGAAGGTCAATATCCCAATGAGTTTTATAAACGAATTGGTTTTGAAACTCGGTTTACCGCTTTAGGGTATGTAAAGGAGGTGAATAGCTAATCTTTAAAAAACTATTTGCAGTTTGTTTGTTGGTTGAGGATTTTGAGAAATCTTTTTCTTTTTATAAAGACATTTTGGGTTTAGAAGCCAACTCCCACGAAGGTAAATTTGCCGATTTCAAGTTGGAAGGCGCTTCCTTGGCCATTTTTCAAAGGGATGAAGCCACGGCAATGTTTCCTAAAGAGAATATGGGCAAAGGTGGCGGAGCGGTGATCGGTTTCCAGGTTGATGACGTAAAGAAAACCTGCGAAGAAATGAAAAGCAAAGGGGTCAAGATATTCGAGGGTCCAAAAACTACCGAGTGGGGGCAAACGGTTGCCTATTTCAAGGACCCGGATGGAAACATTTGGGAGATTTCCAATAAATAATGAAACTGAAAAAGATAAAGACGGTTGAGCTTAAGCCGACCGTTCCTTTTTATTTCGACTCGACCTTTCATAAGCCCGACCACTTTACTTCCGGCGATAACGAATGGAAGCCGGGAATTCGCTGGCAAACTTGGTGGTGGCAGGACAAACATTTGGGGTTGAAATTTGTCAATTCAGGTACGGGAAACAAGCCAAAAGTAACGATAGACATTTACTTTAATCAGCCTTTGGACAACCGATTTATTGCTTCCTTATCTGAAGAAATTAGCTATCGTTATAACTTAAATCTTGATTTAACCGATTTTTACCAAAAATTCAAAGACGATAAAATTTTGGCTCCGATAATTAAAAAATGGCGGGGGATGAGGCCCGGCCACCCAAGCTCGCTTTATGAGTATTTGATTATCGGTATTGTTCTTCAAAATGCCACGGTCAAGCGTTCCATCCAAATGTTTCAGGCCTTACTGGAAAATTACGGCACCCTGCTTGAGTTTGACGGAAAGAACCTGCCCCATCGTCAGGCAGGCTTATGGTGTTTTTGGGAACCCGGAAGATTAAAAAAAGTTACCGAGGGAGAATTAAGGGCCTTAAAGGTCGGCTATCGGGCAAAATCGATTAAAAAAACTGACGGTTATTTTGCCAATAAAGAGATTGACGAGCTGGATTTGCGGAAAAAGGATAGGGAAACACAAATGAAAGAATTGCTGGCCTTATACGGCGTCGGTCCAGCCACTGTTTGGTATCTTTTGTTTGACGTTTTCCATCATTGGGATTTTTTTGACCATATTTCTCCTTGGGAACAGAAAATTTATTCAAAACTATTTTTTGATAAAGACCCGGAAAATCCGGTACCGGTTGCAAAAATCTTGAAATACTTTGAAAGATACGGGGACTACAAACAATTAGCGGTCCATTATATTTGGGAAGATTTGTGGTGGAAGCGAAAGAATAAAAATATTCCTTGGCTGGAGAAGTTAATAAGAGTTTAATTATTGGTTTATCAAGCACTATACAAAAGCGAGGATTTTGGCGAAAAACGCTCTTTGGGATAGGCCCTTAAAATTTTTTTTAGGAACGGTTGTTGTCAACGGCAAGGAAATGCCCAGATTTCAATATTTAGGCAGTTGATTGAAAAAATTACCCAGGATATGAAACGAGTCCATATCACTATTATGCGCAAGTCCTGGGGATTAACCCAAAAGATTTTTGCCGGAGAAAAGACAGTGGAATCAAGATGGTATTTCAATAAATACCGGCCGTGGAATCGGATTTCTGCAGAGGACACGGTTTATTTTAAAGACTCCGGCGACCCGGTGACGGTAAAAGCCGAAGTTGCAAAAGTGGAGCAATATGCTGATTTAGACCAGGTAAAGAGGGAGCGGATTTTAAAAAAATACTCTGTTCGGGATCTGGGAACAGCCGGGATTATGCCGGAAATTCGCGAATATATTAAAGACAAGCGTTACTGCATCATCATCCACCTTAAAAATCCGCAAAAGATCAAGCCTTTTGAAATTGATAAAAGCGGGTTTGGGGCGATGGCCTCCTGGTTGACGGTTGACAGAATCGAAGAAGTTAAGCGGTAGTTGGTGTCTTAGCGGCCGCTTCCGGTTTTAATTCCAAAAAAAGTTGTGTTTTTCCAGGAGATTACCATGGTAATGCCGGAATATTTTTTTAAAACCGACCAAGTTGCCGAAATTAACTCCGGTTTTGTTTTCTCCGGCGGAAAGGGCAGCTATCTGGCAGTTAGAGCTATCCGGCAGTGAACTTTCCCAACCTGGTTTCATTTCTACACAAATTTGGTAAGTTCCGGCCGGCAAATTTTTAAAAGAGTATTTGCCTCTATTGAAAGACCGGCCTGAGGTGTATTTCGATTTTTCTCCTTTATCGTATTCTTGGTTGTCGTTTTCGTCGATAAATATTTTCCAGCCGTTGATGCCGATTTCTCCTATAAACCAACCGTCCCAAATTCCGTTGCCGTTTTGGTCGTAGAAATTGAAACCTGAAATCGAGCCGGGCTGTTCCGATTGACAGTTATTGTTACAGCCATCGCCGGAATCAGTATTGCCGTCATCGCACTGCTCATTGCCGTTGATAATATTGTCGCCGCAGAACTCCTCGCTTAGACACTCCGACCAGCCAAGACAATCCGGCTGGCACGATTGCTCACCCTGGTAATTGTCTAAGGTTAGACAGTTTTGGGAATTACCGTCGCAGATTTCATCAGGAGGATTAACTAACCCGTCCCCGCAAGAAGGTCCGGCCCCGCCGCAGTCAGCTTGGCAATAGCCATATTTGCCGTTGTTATCCGCGTCATCGCAAATTTCCGATCCGTTGGTAATGCCATCGCCGCAAAACTCTTCTGTGGTACAGGTTCCCCATTGACAGGAAGGATCGCAATTTTGGTTTCCTTGATACCCGTTGCCGGTGGTGCAGGGTTGGGAATTGTTGTCGCATTGCTCGTTTGGCGGCTCAACCATTCCATTGCCGCAGATTGGTCCTGCCGGTTGACAGGTATCGCCGACTCCGTCCTGATCAGAGTCAGCCTGATCAGAATTAGGGTCGTTTGGGCAATTGTCTTCCGAGTCGGGAACGCCGTCGCTGTCGTTATCAATCAATTCGCCGGTGATGATGATATCGTCAATCCGGTCTGTTCCCGGGGAACCAACCTCGCTTCCTCCGATAGCGGTGTTGGAATTCATAATCCAACGCAGTGAAAGCCCCGGTTGATTATCGCACTCGATTGGCAAGGCAAGGCTGGTTAAGTTGCCGGGGGAATCCCAGTCTACGTTGACGGTTAAATCAGAACCGGCAATATCGTTCCAGGTTAAACCGGAGTCTAAGGAATATTGAACCTTAAAGTTTTTTGGTCCAGTTGAGGAGCCTTTTTGCTTGGAAGAAAGAGCCAGGCTTTGATAATTAAAAGTGGATAAACTGATCTGCCAGTACTTGGTTTCGCTGCCGGAGGTCCATCCGGCAGAGGAAAGAGCGTAAGTTGATCCATCGGCGCCGGTGTAATAAAGATAACTGCCGGTATATACTGGTTCTCGGCTGATCGTTTGGCCTAAGTTGGTGACAGTGCCGTTATCGGCAAGGGTATTTCCGTCTTCAAAATTCCACTCGGCGATGACAGTTGAGGAAATAGCGCTTACCTTTAAAGAATTATACGGGAAACAAAAAGCTAAAAGGGTTAACCCCAAAACAGCGGCAAGAAGATTGGTAAAAAAGCCCTTTCTCTCACTTATACATGAACCAAGAAAACCATAATCTACTAGCCCGCTTCGACCGCTCGACGAGGCCAGCTGGCGGATTAAACCGGTGGATGAAGGATTTTCCGGTTTATGTATCTTCGCCCCGATAATGCGTTTGGGTTGGTACCGTAGGTTCACCTTAAAGGACCCCATATATATAGTATGGACAAAACGGTTTTAAAATTCAACTATCTTTTTTGGGTTTGCATTTTGGCGTATGGTCTAATTTCATTCTTCGAGTCCTTCAATGGTTCGATGGGCTCACCGCTCAGGGTAAACTTGAGTCGGGAAGAATTCGTTTAGGGACGGTTCTCGACCAGCCTTCGGCCCCGAATCATTCGACAGTGAGCTTATGACAGCCGAACTGATAGGCCGAGAGGCTCGAACGGTAAAGAGGTTCTCGATAATTATCCAGTCCTGAGGCTTTGTCGAAGGAGCCGAAAAGTTTATCCCGAGAAAATAGGAGCTCAGACTTCGCGTTGGGATCGGTACTAAATTAATCACGATCCAGGATCGTGATTTTCTGTTATGCTGAATCCGCGGTGACGGAGATATTTAGAGATGCGGGACTTTGGGGGAGTAACCCCTGTCCACCGGCGAATCGTTTTCTGGTATCATTTATATATGAAGGCAAACCAGAAACTTCTTACTTATTGCGGTCTTTATTGCGGCGATTGCTTCGGTTTTAAAGGCGACCTGCCGGATTTAGCCAGGGATTTAAGAAAACTGCTTAGAAAATACAAGTTTGACAAAATTGCCCAAGCGATTCCGTTTAAAGATTTTAAAGAATATCCAAAGTGCTATCGCTGTTTAGGCGGGATGGTGAAATTAAGATGCAAGGGTTGCCGCGGCGGCACCCGTTCCAAGTTTTGCAATATTGCCAAATGCTGTCTTAAAAAAAATTACGCCGGTTGCTGGCAGTGCGCCGAAGTTGAAGATTGCAAGAAATTAAAATTTTTGAAAGCAGTCCACAAAGACGCTTGTTTGAAGAATTTAAGATTAATTAAAAAATTGGGTGTCAAAGGGTATCTTGAGTGTGGAAAATTTGGCTGGTAAAAACAAGAAGGCCCCTTTTTAGATTTGAGGACTAAAAGTGTTGTTTAATTATTGTCCGTTCTTTGTTTTTCTTCAAAAAGCTTTTAACTCTGTTTCGGCCAAGACCTTTGAAAGAACTTTGGGTTTTTACGGGTTGACTCTAAGGCGGTACCAAATTGCTCTTTCATATTCGAAGGGCAAAAAAGTTTTGGATATCGGTTCTGGTCTGGGGCAAGGTCCGAATTTTTTGGCCCTTAACGGGGCGAAAAGCGTTTTGGCAGTTGATTATTCTCGGAAAGCAACCGACCTTGCCAGAGAGAATTTCAGCCAGCCAAATCTGGAGTTCAAAACTCTAAACGGTTTGGAGATTGGCAGTTTGAAAGAAAAGTTTGACTTAGTGGTTGCTTTTGAGCTGATCGAACACTTGCCCAAAGGAAGTTACCAAAAATTTTTAAAAGCGGTAAGTGAAGTTTTGCGAAAAAACGGTGTTTTTCTGATGTCAACGCCGAACAAGTTAGTCACCTCACCCAGGAGGAAAAAACCGCTGATGGCCTATCATGTCAGAGAGTTTACTCCGGAAGAAATCACTAAAATGGCCAAAAAATATTTTAAGGAAGTTGAAGTTAAAGGTCTAATTTGTCGGAACGAACCGTTTGAGCAGGAGCGGAAAAAAGTTATGGCCTCTTATAGACACAAATTGGCGGTTCTTTTAAAAAGAAGCCGGCTGGTTTGCGAAATTTTGGCGTTCTTACCCAATGGTTTTAAAAGACGTTTGACCGGCGAGGCTAAATTAGAGAAGCTGATCCCGAAAGAGTCGGAGTTTGATTATACCGTGGTGAAGGTCAATAAAAGAGAAAATCTTTTGATAATTGCATCACAACCTAAGAACTAACATTTCCACACCAGGTATTTCCACACCAGGTGTGGAATAGGTTGACACACCTGGAACTGATTCAGTAATGTTTTTTTGACAGCGATTCACCCCCGAGGTGTCTGAAGATTTTCACCTCGGGGGTGTTGTAGTCCTGTGTGTTTATCCGCATAACAGAATTCTTTCATATTTAAAAATTTGTTACCGAAATATGTAACATGTACAATCCCGACGTTGTGTCGGGGTCGGAGTGCCGAAAGAAAAACAGAACCTTTTTTCTCAGTTTTTTCTCAGCTTTGGTTTATAATATGGCGGTGATGCGAATTTTAGTGGTTGAAGACGAGCATAAGATTGCCAATTCGATCAAAAAAGGCTTGGAGCAGGAATCGTACGCGGTTGATCTGGCTTATGACGGTGAAGACGGTTTCGGTTTGGCGGCAACAGAAGACTACGATCTGATTATTTTAGACCTAATGTTGCCAAAAATGGACGGGATGGAAATTTGCGCTAAGTTGCGTCAGGAAGAAAAAGTTCATACCCCGATTTTAATTTTAACCGCTAAAGATCAGGTAGAAGACAAGGTTAACGGCTTAAATCTCGGCGCCGATGATTATCTGACTAAACCGTTTTCCTTTGCCGAGCTTTTAGCCAGAATCAGAGCTTTGTCCAGAAGACCGAAAAACGGGCTTAATACAGTTTTGACGGTTAAAGACTTAAGCCTGGACAGCCTTAGCTTTGAAGTCAAACGAGCCGGAAAAAAGATAGATCTGTCTAAGAAAGAGTTTGCTTTACTCGAATATCTACTTAGACACAAAGGCAGGATTTTATCCAAAGAACAGATTATTAATCATGTTTGGGACTATGATGCTGACATTTTACCTAATACGCTTGAAGTTTATATTGGCTACTTAAGAAATAAAATTGACAAACCCTTCAAAAACAAGCCGCTTTTGATTCAGACGGTCAGAGGTTTCGGTTATAAAATAGGAGTTAGTGGTTAGGTTTTAGTAAGTAGTTATGAAAGTAGAGTCTTTTAAACAACTGATAGTTTGGCAAAAAAGTGTTTTGTTGGCAAAGTTAGTATATCAGGTCACCGCCCGGTTGCCAAAAGGCGAACAATATGGATTACTTAGTCAAACGAGGCGTTGTGCTGTTGCTATCCCTTCAAATATTGCCGAAGGGAGTCGGCGTAAGACAAAACAAGACTATTTACAGTTTCTTCACGTTGCGTCAGGTTCGGCGGCGGAGTTGGAGACGCAGTGTATTATCGCCAAAGATGTCTATCCTCAGATAGACTTTTCTAAAGTAGGGCAATTGTTGCTTGAAGTACAAAAAATGTTATCACGATTGATATCACGATTATCGTAGCGATGCTTAGTTATCTATAAACTAAAACCTATTACCTAATAACCTGATTGATATGTTTCGTTCAGCAAGAATTAAACTAACCGGCTGGTATCTGCTGATTATTATGTCAATCAGTCTGATTTTCAGCCTGATGATTTATCGGGTGATTACCGGAGAATTAGAACGCGGCTTCAGGCGCGTGGAAATGCGTTTTAGAGCCGGAGATAGTGTTCCGCTTCCGCGCCATTTTGCTTTCACCGAAGAACTTAGCCCTCAGCTGGTTGAAGATTTAGAGTCGGCAAAAAAAAGGTTAATTTTAGATCTTTTAGTTGTCGATGGGATAATTTTCGCTTTTTCCGCCACGGCAGGATATTTTTTGGCCGGCAAAACCTTGAGACCGATCGAAAGAGTGATGGAAGAACAGAAGAGGTTTGTCACCGACGCTTCTCACGAGTTAAGAACTCCGCTGACAGCGCTAAAGACCTCGATCGAAGTGGCCTTAAGGGAGAAAAGAATTACTGTTAAGGAAGCTAAATCGGTTCTTAAAAGCAGTCTTGAGGATATTGCCGGACTGGAGTCTTTGAGTAATAATCTTCTCAGCTTGGCCCGGTATCAGCAGGGGAATGGCGGATTTGTTTTTGAATTGGTAAATCTTAATAAAATTGTTAAAGACGCCTTTAAGAAAATTTCCTTTTTGGCTGAAAGTAAAAAAATCTCTCTGACTAGTAAGGTGCCAACCGTTTCTCTCCAAGCAAACCGGCAGAGTTTGGAGGAAATGCTAGTTATTTTTTTGGATAATGCGGTTAAATACACTACCAAAGGCGGCCGGATTTTAGTATCGGTTAAATCGGGCAAGAATAATTTGCTCCTTAAGATAAAGGACACTGGTGTCGGTATTTCCACAGAAGATTTACCTCACATTTTTGACCGGTTTTACCGGGCCGAACTTTCCCGTTCAAAGGAAATCGTCTCCGGCTTTGGTTTAGGACTTTCTTTAGCCAAAAAAATTATCGAGATCCATAAAGGATCTGTCGAAGTGGCCAGCGTTTTAAACAAGGGAACTGTCTTTGCCATTAAACTGCCGTTAAAACACGGCTGATTCTTATATACGACCTAAGAAAATTTGCCTGTCGACTTTCGCGATTCACCCCCGGGGTGTCTGAAGATTTTCACCCCCGGGGGTGTGGATAGGGCACTCACTTCCGAGTTGTTGGCTTCAGGTTTTACCCTTTCCGTCCGCAGTCAGACTCTTTAAGCGTTTTCTCAGTCGAGGTTGGTAAATTCTGATAGTTAAAGATTCTCTTTTGAAAAGAAGGAGGTGAGGACTTTGAAGACAAAACTAATTTTAGTTTCGATGGTTTCCATGGGGGCCCTCCTTTTAGTCGGGGCTTTTGGGCTTGGTCCTGTTAAGGCTCAAGGCGGTTCGGGATATTCCAGTTTAATTCAGAAGCTGGTTGACCGCTTTGGCTTGAAAACCGAAGAGGTTCAGCAAGTTTTTGACCAAGAAAGGACCGAACGGCAAGAGCAAATGCGGCTTAGGTTTGAGGAACGTTTAGACCAGATGGTCAAGGATGGCAAGATTACCGAGGAGCAGGGACAGGCAATTTTGGACCAAAAAGCGGAAATGCAGGCCGATTGCCAAAATTTCCAAGGGTTAACCCCTGAGGAAAGGCGAACCAATATGGAAACCCACCGGCGGAAGATGCAAGCCTGGGCAGAAGAGAATGGAATTGACCCAACCCTTTTGCCTGGTCTTTTGGGCAAAGGACTTGGGGGTGGGTTTGGAAGGTTCGGCTTTGAGAAATAAACCAAAGCCAAAACCCGCGGTTTAGCTTAGCGCCCCCTATTTTTAACAAATAGGGGGCGCTATTTCTCAGTATTTTCTCAGAAAGTGGTAATAGTATCCGATGTTATATAATTATCAGTTGAAATGCAGAAGTTATCGGTAAAAGGAGGGGTCTTAATGAAAATGCCAAAATTTTTTAAAGGTTTGTTTTCCGGCCGGAAGAAATTTGCCGTTTTAGCTTTTTTGATAATTGTAATCGGATTTTTCTTTTGGCGGGCCTTTTCCAAGAAAGAGGATCAGGTTCAGTATCAGACCGCTTCTGTTGAAAAAGGCGTGTTAGTCTCTTCGGTCTCTGCCTCTGGCCAGGTTTTAAGCGTTAATGTTATGAGCGCCAATACCAAGGCCTCCGGAGTGGTTAAGAAGGTTTATGTTAAAGACGGCGATCGGGTTAAAGAAGGAGACAATATCTTGGAAATTGATTTGGACTTTCAAGGGGAGCAGAAGAGAGTCCAGGCTTGGTCCTCTTATCTTTCGGCAAAAAATTCGTTAGAATCTGCTAAAACGACTCTCTATACTCTTCAGTCGCAGGAGTTTGCCGCCAATCAAAAATTTATTAATGACGCTGTCGCTCGGGAGCTTGACCCAACCGACCCGACTTATATCCAGCAAAATGCCGATTGGCTGGCGGCGGAGGCGAAATATAAAAACCAAGGAGCGGTTATCGCTCAGGCCCAGTCAGGGGTTAATAACGCTTGGTTGAGCTATAAATTAGTTGCTCCGGTGATTACTGCCCCGACAGACGGGATTGTTACCAGCTTGATGTATACCGAGGGGATGAACATTGGCTCTTTGGACACCGGCAGTTCCGAATCAAACCAGAAAGCGGCTACCATTAAAACCGAAGGCAATCCGATTATTTCAGTTAATCTTTCGGAGATTGACGTTTCCCGGGTAATTCCGGATCAGCAAGCAGTAATAATTTTCGGCAGTATTAGTGACAAGACTTTCACCGGCAGAGTGGTCGGCGTTGACCGGATTGGCGCCGCCAGCAGCGGGGTAACTCAATATCCGGCGATTATTCAACTGGATTCTTCTTCCGCAGAGATTTTACCCAACATGACGGTTACCGCCAATATTATTATCGAAAGAAAAGACAGCGTTTTAATCGTTCCTTCCGGCGCGGTCCAGGATCAGGGGGGGCAAACTTTCGTTTCCGCGCTTAAAGACAGCAGTCCCCAATTTGTTCCGGTGGAGATTGGTTTAACTTCCGATACCGAAACGGAAATTATTTCCGGGCTGAATGAAGGAGACATTGTTGTTACCGGAACTTCTTCTTCAACCGGGAGCCAGCAAGGCGGGGCCTCTCCTTTTGGCTCTTCCGGCTTCGGCGGCATGATCCGGATGGCCCGTTAGAAAGTTGAAGTGAATAATGTGATTAAAGTTTCCCGTCTTACCAAGATATACAAAACCGGCGAGATTGAGGTGAAAGCCTTAAACGATGTTAGTTTTGAAGTGAGAAAGGGAGAATTTTTGGCGATTATGGGACCGTCCGGATCGGGCAAGTCAACTTTAATGCATATTTTGGGCGCTTTGGATGTGGCCACCAGCGGCGAGTATTGGCTGGATGGGCAGAAAATTGCCGACTTGGAAGATGACCAATTAGCCGAAATCAGAAATAAAAAAATTGGTTTTGTTTTCCAGGCTTACAACCTTTTGCCCAGAACAACTGCTTTAAAAAACGTGATGGTGCCGATGATGTATGGTGACATTTCCAAAGAAGAAAGAATCAAAAGGGCTAAAAAATACCTTAAGATGGTTGGTTTAGCTGACAGGATTTATCATGCTCCCAACCAGCTTTCCGGCGGCCAACAGCAAAGAGTCGCCATCGCCCGGGCTTT
>CAZWLF010000010.1:1964-15173 GCA_964634805.1 uncultured Gammaproteobacteria bacterium | reverse complement strand
GCCTTTGGTCCTGAGCCTGTCGAAGGACTCGAACAGTAAAGAGGTTCCCGACCGAGTCTGACTTGGTTCTCGACAAGCTTTTAGTCCCGAGCCTGTCGAGGGGCTCGAACAGTAAATGTTTTTTTTCGGGCCGGTCCGGCGAGTCGAGAAACTCTGCTATCAATTTAGCAATATAACCTTGAACCGTTCAAAAATCTTAATTCCAAAGCTGAAAATTGCCGTTAAGGCATTTGTTCTGGTAATTCTAATCGCCAACCTGGTCGGATGGATTTACCTATCTCAAAGAAGGGTCAAATTTAAAGAAGAAGTAGCCTTTTGGAAAAAAGTGGTCAGTCAGAACAATCGATATCCGGATGGTTGGGCAAAATTAGCAACATTGTGGTACAATTTGGGTGAAAAGGAGTTAGCCAAATCAGCAATTTCAAAAGCCAGAAAGCTGGACCCGGTCCGGGAAGAGATCAGAAAACTGGAAGAGAAAATCAATAAAAACTGATGTTTATTTAACCAATTAACCATTTAACCAATTAACCAATTAATCATTGATTCAAGAGTTACTGTTTACGAGTTACGCGTTACCAGTTACGGACTATTTATGATTTACAAATTACGAATTTTTACCTTTTCGCCTTTAGCTTTTAGCTTTTTAAGATAATTCACCCCCCGGGGTGAAATCCATAAACACCCCGGGGTGGTAGGTCCGGTTAACCGACAAATCATTTAATAATTTAGCAATTTTTTCGCTTTTTAAAGATGAAGCGTTTAAAAATATTCACCGACGGAGGGTCCAGGGGCAATCCGGGGCCAAGCGCGATCGGAGTGGTGATTAAAGACGGAGAAGAAGCGATTTATCGAAAAGGGGAAACAATCGGACTGGCGACGAATAACCAGGCCGAGTACCGCGCTTTGATTCACGCCTTAGGCTGGATCGCTAAAAGCGGGGAAAAGATTGCCCAGGTTGATTTTTTCTTAGACTCAAGATTGGTCGTTTGCCAAATGCAAGGTAAATTTAAAGTCAAATCTCCGGCCGTTAAAAACCTTTGGCTTGAAGCCAAACAAAAAGAAATCGCCTTGGAAACCCCGGTTCGGTATCACTTAATTCCAAGAGAGCTAAATTTCGAGGCCGACAAACTCCTGAACCAGGCGCTTGACCTGTCTTGAAATAGGATTAGCCTGCCCAGTTAATAACCAGGTCTGTTAAAATTAAACTAATGCCCGGAACTTCTTTTAAATTCGAGGTGGTCACCAGCAAGGCGGCCGCGGTTATTTTTGCCGACCCTTTTATAGGCAGGCCGATTGCCAAACTATTAAGACAAAAAGGTCTTAAAGTCAAAACAAAATCGGCGCCAAAGAAAGGACCGGTTGATTATCTGATCGACTGCTTCGGCAGTCGGGAAGCAATCAATTTAGCCCAAAAACAGGACAGCAAATACCTAAGAATTGTAATCGGCCCTTATTTAACCCCTCCTTTAGAAAATTTTAACTGGCGGATCATCCGAACTGACTTTCTTATAGGATCAAGGATGCCGGAAAACAGCTTCTTGGGACAATTGATCAGCGCCTCAATCAAAAACGAGCCTTTGGTCTTGCCCGCGGAGGTAAACGAGAATATCTACCCGCTGGAAGTCAAAGACCTGGCCGACGCCGTTTGGCAGTCATTAGTTTTGCCGGGAACAGCCAATAAAGAATTTCTGGTCTTGGGCCAGCTGGTTAACTTGGGAAGATTGTCTTCGGCCTTACAACAGTTAGGCCAAACTACCAAAGGAACCCATCTTTCGCCGGAGGTAAAAATACCCCGCTACTCAGAAGAAAAAATCCAGGAAAGCAATAAATTTTTAAACTGGCGGCCGGAAACCGACTGGCAAGAGGCAGTAGAAAAAGCTTTTCGTTATTTTTGGAAAAAAATAAACCCGGAAGGGATGGGTCCCTCTTCGGAAGCGGCCGCCCAAAACGAAACGGCCAAGCCGAAGTTTTATCTGGCCGAAGAACCGGAACCGGAACAGAAACCGGAAATTATCCCGGGGCCGGCGCCAACACTGCCCGCCGCGAAAATTGTAAAAATTAAAGAGCCTGCCGAAGAGGTAAAACCGCCGGAAAAAGAAGACCAGCCAAAAGAGGAAATGATTATCATCGAAGAAGGACCGGATGAGCCGGAAGAGTCGGATCTTGACGAAAAAAACCAGGCCGAGATTGCCAAAAAGATTGTTTCTTCTTACTCCGAAAATTCATCCCTCCAGAAATCAGCTGGAGAGAAAGTTTTGGCTCCGAAAAATCTTCGCTGGTGGCAAATGGTAATTCTTTCTGTCTGTCTGGTCCTTGTTTTAGAAGCCTCTATTCTATTCAAACCGATCGCCGCTCTTGGTTTAGGCGGCTGGCGTTTTAAAAAATCAATCGACGCCCTCAGATCCCAATCCTGGCTTAAAAGCCAGCAGTTAAACAAAAAGGCAAAAGAAAATTTTATTACCGCCGCCAATTTTACCAAAAACAACCGGCTTAGGGGGTTATTGTTCTCGACCAGAAAAACTTTTTCCCAAATAGCGGAAACAGGAGAAAAAGCCGCCCAAGCGATGGAAACAGCCATCCCGCTGGCAGAAAATTCACTTTCATTGGCAGAAGCAATCCTCAAGGGGAAAAATAGCAATTTCAGCGCCGCTGTCAGTCAAATTCAGTCTCAGGAAAAAGAACTGCTTTTCCAACTGGCAACCGTAGAAGCCTTTTTAAAAGGCAATTGGTATCTACCCCCAAGATGGAAGGAAATACCAGAAAAATTGGCCAGGCAAATCGGCCAGGCAAGCGACCTCTTGTTTAAAGGGCAAAGAATCACCAATCATCTTAGCTGGTTAACCGGGGCCGACGGAGCCAAGAGAACCTTTTTAATCTTGCTACAAAACAACATGGAACTAAGACCAACCGGTGGTTTTATCGGCTCTTTTGCTATTCTTACTTTTGAAGCCGGTTCTTTAACCAACTTTGAAGTCAAAGATGTTTACAGCGCCGACGGACAACTTAAAGGTCATGTTGAACCCCCCAAAGTGATCAAAGAGGTTTTGGGAGAAGCTAATTGGTACTTAAGAGATTCCAACTGGGATCCGGATTTTCCTAAATCAGCCCAAAACGCAGAGTGGTTTTTAGATAAAGAGTTAGGGCTGGAAGTTGACGGAGTGATCGGCTTTAATCTGGAAGCGGCAAAAGAGATGATTGCCGCCTTTGGCGAGATTTACCTGCCTGATTTCAATGAAAAAGTCAGCGCTGGCAACTTATTCCAAAGAGCCGAGTTTTGGGCAGAAAACGAGTTTTTTCCCGGTTCCAATCAAAAAAGGGCCTTTTTAGGCTTACTGGGGCAGCAACTTTTTGAAAACACCAAGGCGGCAAAACCGGAAGAGTATTTAAAACTCTTTCAGGCAATTTTGGACTCTTTAGACCAAAAAGAAATTTTAGTTTATGCCCACGATGCAAAACTGGCTAACACTCTTTATCAACTGGGCTGGGACGGCAGTATCAGAAAGCCAAACTGTAGTTTGAAAAACTGTTTTAGCGATTATATTTATCTGGTCGAGGCCAATTTGGGCGTCAATAAAGCTAATTATTTCTTACGAAGAAGTTTAGAGGAGGCAATAGATTTCAAAGAAAACGGACAGATCATCCACCGGCTTAAAATTAATTATGAGAACACGGCTGTTTCTAACGATTGGCCCGGAGGTAAATATCTTAACTGGCTGAGGGTTTACCTGCCGGAAAGGACTAAGGTTGAAAGCGTGGTTATTTTTGATCCGCTAAACCCTCAAGACCGAAAAGTGATTAATCAAGAAGAGTGGCAAGAAGAAACGCTCAACGGCAAGAAAGTCTTGGCCTTCCAGATAGTCGTGCCGATAAAACAAAGAAGAACAGCAGAGATCGTCTTCAGCCAAAACACAGCTGTTCAAGGCGGACAGATTGGCTATTTACTTTACTGGCAAAAACAATCCGGGTTCAGAGAAACACCTGTTTCTGTTTTGGTCTCCTATCCTTCAAGCTGGCAGCCGCTGCAGGTTAACCCGGCCGCAGACTTGGTTAGCGGCAAACTTTTATTTAACCAACAATTAGACCGAGATTTGACTTTCGGGGTAGAATTCGGAAGATGAAACTCCGGATGAAGGAAAAGTCTCGGATCCAAAGGGTTCCTTCCCGGATTTTTGCGAAGGCGAACCTGTCCACTGAAGGTGGGCCAAATTTTTCTGTCCACCTGGTTACCCATTACCGGTTACCTGTTGCTATCTCAACTTTTAATCTTTAACTTTTAACTTTGAATTGATCCCATGCCCGAACTACCCGAAGTAGAAACAACCAAACGGTTTTTAAGCCGGAAAATCGTCGGTAAAACAATTAAAAAGATAGAGGTTCTCTCGACAAAACAGTTAATCGGTGACACCAAGTTGGTAATAAACCGAAAAATTTTGGGGATTGACCGGCGGGCAAAAATACTGATTGTTTGCTTGGAGAACAAAATTTTCCTTTTAATCCATCTTAAATTAACTGGACAATTAGTTTACTCGGGATCTTCCGGAGAAAGGGAGGTTGTTTTTGGTCACCCAATTCCCCTTGCCGGAGGTAATGTTTTACCAGGAAGGTCAACCAGAATCGTCATTTACTTTAACCAAGGAATACTTTTTTTTAACGATCTAAGAAAGTTCGGCTGGATTAAAATAGCTCAAAATTCAAAAGTCAAAGATCAAAATTTGGAGAAACTAGGGACCGAACCGCTATCAAAAGATTTCACCCCAAAACTCTTAGCCAAAATCCTTTCCCGAAGCCGCCGGCCGATAAAGCTGGTTTTAATGGATCAGGAAAAAATTGCCGGCATCGGCAATATTTATGCCAATGACACCCTTTGGGAGGCCGGAATTAACCCCAGGAAACCAGCCAATCAAGTCAAACGGGTAAAAGAACTCTGTCTGGCAATCAAGAAAGTGTTGAAAGAGGGAATTAAATACGGCGGCTCTTCTACCGATGATGAGGCTTATATCAAACCGGACGGCACCCCGGGCCAATATCAATACCAGGCCCGGGTTTACCAACGCGACGGCCAGCCTTGCCGCCAATGCGGGACCTTGATCCAAAGAACCAAAATCTCCAACCGCGGAACCTTCTTCTGTCCAAAGTGTCAAAAGTGATCTAAAACAGGCGGCTTTTGAAATTTGTTTATAACACTAACTGGGCCGATCGGCCCAGTTAGTGTTATGCTTTGCCTACCTGGTCTTCCTAGAAAAAGATCTTATTAGCGCGCCAAGCGGCCAATTGTTAGGCAACAACTCTAAAGGCACCTTGGGATGCTCTAAAACTAAATCCCAAAATTCCTTTTTGGTCGAGTCGGGTAACTTAGTTTTATTATTAATTTTGGCGATTAAATCTCTTGACCTTTCCGACCAATCAGCAACAGGCCAAAAAGTTTTAACCAAATCCTTGGGGTTTCGATCAAAAACTTCTCCGCTAAAAACAAAAAAATTATTTGTTTGATCAATTTCTCTATCCAGCTTTTCAACAAATTTGGCAACAGGTAGAGGGGAAATCCAAACTGACCTTTGAAAATAGGCAAAGCCCATCTCTTGTAAACGGTTACGGATCGATTTCCTAATCTGTCTCTCCTTTTCCGGTATGTCAAAGGTTACTAGCCGCCATTTTTTATCCCATCTTTTTTTAATCAGGCCAAGAACGCTCTCAGGCTGATTGACAGGACGGAACTCCTGGTCCAGAATTCCATTTTTAACCAGTCGCCAAACACTCTGTCCAACTGCTCGAGAACTAATCCCGCTTTCTTGAACAACCCAGGGATGCCTGCTGAAATAATTATCAAATGCAAGCAGTAAGTCCTCTGCCACTTCTAAAATTTGTAGAATTCGAGCTTTCCTGGCCAATCTAAAACTATTATAACTTTTAGAGGGTTCGTGTCAATTAAAAGGGACGATCGGACCGGATAGTGTTATAAAACTCCGAGGTCTACCGTGTCCTTCCGTAGCTTCCGGCGAAGGAGGAACAGGCCTCGGATTCTTGTTATGATAAATAAACATCTGTCTAGTTTAAAAGCTGAAATCCTGTCAAAGCGAAAATTATTAGACTCATAGACAGGCTATCCAGCCGAGGCTTAAAAAGCCTAAGGATTTTCGCGAAGGCGGACTAAAACAGGAAGAAAAAAGGCAGGGTTCAGTAGAAGAGGTATTTGACAATTTCGGCGGCAACATTAACCCCGGTGGCTTGTTCAAAACCTTTAAACTGGCAAGCGCGGTTGACTTCCAAAACAAATTTATTGCCTTGGTCGTCTTCCATAATGTCAACGCCGCCGTAATCTAATTTGACCAACTTTGCCACTTTTAAAGCCAATTCTTCTTTTTCCTGGTCCGGCTCCCCCAAAGAAACCAATCCGCCCCGGGAAAAGTTGGTAATAAACATCCCCTTGACGGCAGTTCTTTTCATAATTCCTAAAGTTTTGCCGCCTAAGACAATTACCCGGTAATCAACGCCCGTTTTCAAAAACCGCTGAAACATCCAAAGGGAAATGTCAAAATTTTTCCCCGATCCCCCGCCGGATAGAAACCGGGTTAACTCTTTTTCATTTCTAATCAGGCAAATACCTCTTCCTTGAGAGCCAAAGCGAGGTTTGGCGATAATCGGCAGGCCAAGTTTGTCAATTAAAAGGCCGATAAACCGGCCAGACTCAACATTTTTACCCAAACAAACCGTCGGCACCACCGGCAGTTTATTCTCAATAAAATAAGAGTGCTGGACCAGTTTATCCATCCGGGAAAACTTAAGATAGCTATTGCCGTTAAGACAGTTTTTCCCTTGAGCCAGAGCTTTGAGGATCAATTGATTCCTAAAAGCAATATAACCGCCGCCCGCGGTTCCGGCAACCCGAAAAATATAGGCGTGGTAGTCATCGGCTTTCAGGTCAGCAGGGGAAAAGAAATCAACTCCGGAACCGTTGAGGTAAAAGCCAATATTGTTATAGAGCAGGCAGTCCACTTGATGACCCAGTTTCTCTCCTTCTTCTTTAATTCTCTCCGGAACATATTTCTCGTCATTAATCGTTAGAACTAATAGTTTCATTTTCCAGTTAGGGTTTTCAGATAGATTAAACCATCCGGTTTTTAAGATTAATCAGATATTCAGCTATTTTAAGAGGGACGTTAATCTTAGTTGTTTTCATAAAACCCTTAAATTGCGGAGTCCGGTTGACCTCCAAAAGAAAAGGTTGATTATCCGGGTGGCGCAAAATAATATCAACTCCTGCTAAAGAAATCCGGCAAATTTTGGCCGCCTGCAAAGCGATTTTCTCAAGTTTTCCGTCAAGCTCGAACCTTTCCGCCCGGCCGCCCAAAGAAACATTGTTGCGAAACTCGCCCTTTTTAACCCTGATTCTCTTTATCGCTCCCAAAACTCTGCCTCCTAAAACCAAAATTCTCAAGTCCCCCTTGTTTTCAATAAATTCCTGAGCGAAAAAACATTTTCGTTCTTCCTTCTCCTGAGGCAAAAGCTCCAAAACCAGTTGTTTGAGTTCCTGCGGGTTCTTAACCAAAAAAACCCGCTCGCCCCGGCCGCCTTCGCTTCTTTTGAGAATAAAAGGAAACCGATAGAGGTTGGGGGCGGTTTTTTCTAAAAACCTTAAGTTGCCAAATAAGGTTTTAGGAACAGGAAGTCCGGCTTCTTGGAAAGCAAACATCTGATAAGCCTTCATTGACGGGTAGCGGCTGCCTGTCTGGATTAGAGGATCAACTATCTTAACCAAACCGGCCTCTATTTCTTTTTTTAAATAAAGGTTAATCAGGTTGACTTCTTCCCAGCAATTGCCCACGCTTCTGAAAAATATCACTTTAAAGTCTTTCAAATCGAGCTTGCCCAGCCTTAGTTTCAGAGCCCGATTCCGGTTTTCTCCAACCCTGAACCTAAGCTGGCGGTAACTGCCGGCGGCGACCGGTTCGCCAATTTTTTCAAATTGATCCAAGATCCGGATCAAGTGTTTGCTAAGACCGCCGACGTAAAGAACTAATATTTCCGGCTTCTTTTCTTTTACCCAGTTGGTCATGCTTCTAATTTTACCATAAAACCGCGTAAATCTCTTCTACCAATCAAGAATTTCGTCCTTAACTTTTTCCTGTCGGTAACATTGACGGCAGAGTCAACTCTCTGGCCTTTGAGCCAAAAAGTGGCTCCGATCACCGGCCGGTGATGGCCCCGGCCCAGAGAAGATCGGTAGTGGCGGTAGTAGAGAATATTGTTCTTTTCAAGCAAACCGATTTCTTTGGCCGTCTCTTCGTCGATCGAGCTTCTGAAAGCGCCGGTGTCGACTTTGGCGATCAGGTCAATCTTTTTCTGTTTTTTGAGCATGGTTTTGACTCTGATCGGCTCCAAAGGAGAAAGCGCCTTAATTTCCCCGTCCGGCTTGACCCGGTCGACAAAACTGCTACCAAAAAGAGATTGGGAAATTCTGATCGCGTGGGTAACATTTCTGACCTTCAAACCCTCCACCCTCCCCAAACGGCGTTTTAACCCAGCCCGGTTGCAAATTTGAATCGCCAAACCAGGGCGGGCGTTTAACTCCAAAACCATTGGACCGCGATCTTTATCTAAGACCAAATCCACTCCCAAAAATTCCAGAGAACTGACAGCATTCTGACATCTAACCGACAGCTCAAGGATAGTGTTCCAAAAAGGAACCTTGATTCCGTTTACCTTAACCATTTTTTTCCGCCGGCGGTCGTAAATCATTTTCACCGGATGATTGTTCTGAACCCCAAAAGTAGTGATTCCGGTGGCCAGATCAATCCCTAATCCAATCGCTCCCTGATGGAGATTGGCTTTGCCGTCCGACTGGTCAGTGGGAATCCTCAGCATTGACATTACCGGGATAGTGTTAAAGACAACTACCCGAATATCCGGAGTGCCTGAGTTGGTAAATCGCAGGAATTTTGGGTGGATCTTGATTCTTTCTTCGACAAAAACCTTGTCGGGCACCTTTCTGATATTAAAACGGCCTTGAAGGATGTCAAGACAATGATATCTAAGGTAAGAAACATCTACCTTAGTACCGTTCATTAAAAACCATTCTCCTGCCCATTTAGCCCCTTTTCTGATTATCAAAATGCCGTCGCCGCCGGAACTGGAAGCCGGTTTAATTACAAAGTTACCCTCCAATTCCTCCCAGGGAAACTTAATCACGCCCTTTTGGTTTTTAAAAACAGCCAACAGCTTCGGATTGGCAATTTCCGCTTTATCAAGAACTTTTTTGGTCCTTAACTTGGAATTAGCCACTCGGCGGCCGGCAGGCGAATTGTACCTTAGAAAGGTCCAGTTTCTTATGTTCTTGGTAAGAACGTCGGAAAGATTGGCCATAAAAAAACTACTTTTTCCAAATAGATCTAAAACGGCGATACTCAGAGAGGCGGAAACCGGTATAGCGGCCAATGGCAAAACCGATCAGGAGAATCAAGAGAGAAGAAATCTCGGGGTAGAGAAGGACCATTTCCTGAAGCCAGCTCCAACTCATTAAAAAAGCTCCGGCGATCGAGATAAAAAGGGTGCCGACAGTTGAATTGACCGCCTCTTTCTTGCTTAAACCGGTTTGGAAGCGGAAAAATTCCTCCGACAAAAGAACCATGAATAAAATCGGAAAGATGGAAATTCTTCTTAGATCGAAAATCTTAAGGGTGGAAGAAAGGAAGAAGAGAGCAAAGGTGCCCAAACAAACCGCCCAAAGAGTAATTGCCCGCCTGGAACTGTAATGCAGTCTTATTTTCCGCAGTAAATTTTTAGCCACCAGAGTTAGAAACAGGATCATGGCGAAAAGAACCAGCCCGGCCGGAATTCCGGTTGCCAAAAAGGAAACAGCGATCATCGCCGGAATAAAAATACCAAAACCGGTCAATCCGACCAGATAGTAAAGAGCGCTGACAATAATTGCCACCAAAGGAAGAAGCAAAATCAAAACCACGGTGTTGGTCTGAGCGCCGCTTTCGATCGCCAGTCTGATCGCGTGCTTGAGAAAATTAAAAGGAGAAAGCGGGCCTATTTTTTGGTTCTCCAAAACCCAGTCCAGGTGATTGACAGCGGCCAAATCCAACGGGTCAGTAGAAACTTCTTGAGCAAAAGCGGGAGTAATTAAAGAAAAGCCGACCACAGAGTCAAAGGATCTTGGCCGTCTTTGGATCCGGCCAGAGACGGTCAGTAAATTTACCGTAAATAAGGCGAAAAAGAAAATTGTCAAAAACACCCTCCCCTTTAATTTCATGGCCGAATTATACCTTTAAAGTATGCTATTATCAATTGATATGGCCAAGATTTTTGCCGTGGTTAACCAGAAAGGCGGGGTGGGCAAAACCACTACCGTGGTTAACCTTGGCGCCGCTTTGGCCTCTTTTTACCGACAGAAAGTACTCTTAGTGGACTTGGACGGACAAGCCAACCTAACCATCAGTCTAGGAGTGCCGATCGACGGCTCTCTGCCGACCATCTACGAAGTGCTTAAGGGTGAAAAAACAATTAACCAGATAATCCGTCAGAGAAAACCCTTATACTTGGCTCCTGCCAATCTTTCCATGACCGCGATTGATGTTGAACTGGCCAGCAAGATCGGCCGAGAGTTGCTGCTTAAAAACGCGCTTGCCGAAGTGTCTTCAAAGTTCGACTGGATTTTTTGCGACTGCCCACCCTCTCTGGGGGTAGCCACTTTTAACGCCTTAGTAGCCGCCGAAAAGGCGCTGTTAATTTTGGAGCCGGAATACCTAGCTTTACAAGGAACTAAGAAAATTTTGGAAAATGTCGAGGTAATCAAAGATATTCTTAATTCAAAATTGGACATCGGCGGAGTTTTAATTAACAAATATGACCGGAGAAGAAAGCTAACCTTTGAAGTGGAAAAAATAATCCGGGATTTTTTTGGCGAGGCGGTTTTAAAAACCACTATCGGTGAAAATGTTGATTTAGCCGAGGCTCCCAGTTACCAAAAAACGATTTTAGAATACTCTCATAAAAGCTCCGGCGCCAAAGACTTCAAAAAATTGGCTAAAGAGCTGATGGAGAAATTTAAGGAAAAGAAGCGAACCTCCACTGCTAAAACCCACACTTCCCCTTCTTAAAAGGCGCCGGAAAAATCCTCTAATGATTCGAGTCATTAGAGGATTCAGGCAGATAAAAGGCAGTCCAATCCGATCATCTAAAGATCCTAACGCGCGGAAATTCCTGAGTTGGCGGAAAAATACTTTAATAATTTAATATATTAAAGTGCCGGGATTTGATCTTCCTTCACTACCCTGAGCCTTCGGTCGCACGCCGCCAAGGCTTTAGCGGATGGCGGACATCGGATTTTCGCGAAGACGTATTAAAGTGCTAAACGGGCAGATGTCATTCCCCCGTTCAGAAGCAATCTTGAAACAAAGGTCTTTGCCAAAAAAGTTTGATCGGATATACTAAGACCATTGTGCCGACAGTCCAAGAGCATGTTTACAAGGCTTTGCTGGCAGGCGGGATCAAACAGCTATCTAACAAATTAGAAGGTCTAAAAACCAAAAAGGGCTTTAGAAAAACCCTATACCTTTTAGACAAGAAGCTGTTAGGAGGCCGGCAATTTATTTACCACTGCGCTCAGGCCGAAGAGAAAATAGCCAAGTTAGGGATCAGTAAAGTGTCAAGCAAGTTACTTGAAAAACTCGGTCTTGATTGCCAAGTGATAAAAGAGGTCAATCCCGAAAGTAAAGAAGACGGGGCAGTTTTGTTTGTCGGGCTTAACCACCAGGCTTTCATCGAACCAATAATTTTGGCCGCTTCGGTTAAAAGAAACGACCTCTACCTGATCGCCATGAAAACATACCAGCTAATCGGCAAAGGGGTTAAAAAACATCTTTTGCCGGTAATGCCCAGAAGGTATACCAGCGGGCGGATCAAAAAACTTTGGGAAAAAATAGAAAATTTATTCATTTTCACCACTAACTTTTATTCTCTGGAAAATGTGTCCTTGAAAAAGGCTAAAGATATTAATAACTCTTCTTTAGAAAAAGCGGTTCGTCTTTTGAGACAGGGGCATGCAGTCGCTATTTTCCCAGGCGGGGGCCGCAGACTAAGTCAGCGATGGAAAAGAGGCCTGGGAGAAATAATCCATCGGCTGCAGAAAACAGGGGTTAACCAAGTCCGTCTAATCCCGGTTTACTTTTCTAAGATTTCAAAATTCAAAGTAATCAAGACTATCAGAAACAACTGCTTGGGGGGCAAAGACACCGCCAAGATAAAGGTCCATTTTGGCAAGGAGATCCACCTTAAAGAACTGGAGACATTTAGCAATCCTGCTGAAATAATTGATTTTTTGAAAGAAAGAATTTTTAGGGAGAACCGCCTCTACCAAAAAATACCTATTGCCAGACTCTTTGATTTGGCGACCTCTTTGAACCGGTAAAAGCAGCTTCCAGACCTTCAAAGCGCAAGCAGCCAAAAAACCTTTCTGGAAAGGGCTTCGGAGAGACTGCCACGTCAGCAACATAGGGTTAACGCCCAAACCTGTTTAGCACCAGAGATTTTTAAAACTTTAGCCGATTCTTTCAGGGTCGAGCCGGTAGTCCAAACATCGTCGAAGACAACCCAGTTTTTGTTTTTAATTAAAGTTTTATTGACCACAGCAAAAGCGCCGATCATGTTTCTTAACCTCTTTTTAGCAATTAGTTTAACCTGGACTTTGGTCCACCTGCGGCGCTCTAAAACATTTTCCTCAAAAGATAAGTTCAGCTTTAAACAGGTTCCCTTTAAAATTCTTTCGCTTTGATCAAAACCACGCCATAAACGGCGGGCCGGAAAAAGCGGCACCGAAGTGAAATTAAACAGCTGTCGGCGCCAAAACCTCAAAATTTTGTTTTCAGACAAAGCGGACGCGGTTAAGCTTGCCAAGGAATTTTCCAATTCTCTTACTTGGTGATACTTGAAACTTTTAAGCATCTTGCCGACCGGAGAGCGGAAAGGAAAAAGGCTGACCAGCCCATCCAGCCCTTGTTTTTTTAAACAAGCCGGGTGGCTAAAGCCTCCGATGGATAATCGGCCGCAAATAGGGCAAAACTGCTCTTTTTGGCAAGCAAGAGAAGATTGACAGGTCGGACACAAGTAGCTCCCCTTTTTATTGCAGACAAAACATTCTTTAGGAAAAAGCCAGTCGGAAAAACTGAACATTTGCCATTTAACCATTTAACCATTTAACCATTTAAC
>CAZWLF010000010.1:0-1864 GCA_964634805.1 uncultured Gammaproteobacteria bacterium | reverse complement strand
CCATTTAACCATTTAACCATTTAACCATTTAACTTAGTATAGGTTTTATTATCAGGAAGGGAAAGGGATTGAACGACCGGGATCAACCTTGGAGGCGGCAGAGTTGATAGAGTAAAATTGAAAGGTGCTGAAAAAAATCATTGCCAACTCCGGAATTCAGCTGATCGGCAAAGCGGTCGGGCTGATCACTTCACTGCTGATCACCGCCCTGATCACCAGAAAATTAGGACCGAGCAATTACGGGCTTTATGTTTTTTTAGTTGCTTTTATCAATTTGATGGTCAGCTTCGGCAATTGGGGAACTCAAATTATCGGGGTAAGGGAGTTGGCTAAAAGCAAAGATAAAGGCGGTGTTTTCGGCTCCCTTTTCAGCCTGAGGTTAATATTAGCCTGCCTGATTGGTTTTTTAAGTTTGGTGATCGTCAGCTCTTTTAAAATTTTCTCGGACCTGCGGTTAGTTTCCCTCCTCTCCCTGCCTCTGATTGTAGTCATTATTGTTGACTCCAGTTTCGAGACAGTCTTTTTAAGTTTTGTCAAAATGGGAGTCAAGACAAAAATTGACATTCTTTCTTCCTTGTTATTTTTGTTACTCACCTATCTGTTTCTTAAAATAAACCTGCGGCTACTGTCTCCGATTTTAGGCTGGTACGGCAGTAAAATTTTTTCCATTTTGCTTTCCTCTCTCGCCTCCAAAAAATTAATCCCGGGCAGACACAAGGCTGATCAAAAAATCGTCAGGCGCTTAATCAAAGAGTCCCTGCCGATGGGGGCGCTGTTGATCCTCTTTTCCGTCTACGACCAGGCGATTGACTCTTTGGTAATTAAAAACTATCTGGGCCCGGCCCAAGTAGGGCTTTATGGTTTAGCTTACAAAATTTACGGCAATCTGGTTTTGCCCGCTTACTTCTTAAGCAACTCTATTTTTCCGATTCTGTCTAAAAATCCTGAAAAAGACTTCGGAGAATTGCTTAAAATCGGATTGGCTCTTTCCGGTCTAATCCTGTTTTGTCTGATTCCGGCAACTCTCTTTTTAGGAAAGCCTGCCATCTTGTTAATTGCCGGTGAGAGTTTTACCGGCTCGGCGGTGATTTTAAAAATCCTGGCCATCGCGCTGTTTTTCTCATACTTAAACCATCTCTCGGGATTTTCCTTGATCGCTTTAAACCGACAGACTGACTCTCTGAAAATCGGTCTTTTAGCTTTGTTTTGGAATTTGATCTTGAACCTCTACTTTATCCCCAAAGCAGGAATCGCCGCCGCCGCCTGGATCACTGTTTCTACCGAAGCGCTGGTGGCAATTCTTTCTTTCTCAGTCTTATTGCTTAAAAGACCGGCGGCGGCTTAAAATCATAAATACTTAGTAATCAATGGTAAAAGTTCAAGGTTAAAAACCGGGGAGCGATACTGTCATGTTGCTAAACGGCTGAACGGTTAAGAGGTTTCTCGATTCATTAGACTCACTCGAAAAATAATTGTCAAATATAAATAATGAACTTGTTTCAAAACCTTATCTAAACGTCATTCCAGGCTTGACCCGGAATCTGCCCAGATCCTGAATCCCCAGTACCATTCGGTACGGGGCAGGCAAGTTCAGGATGACGACAATAGGTAGTTTTGAAACTGGTTCAATGAGTAATCGCTTCTCTTAAATGGTAAAATGTAATAGACAAATTCATTGAACTTGTTTCAAAACCTTATCTAAATGTCATTCCAGGCTCCGCGCGATGCCGCATGGCTGTCGCGACCCGGAATCTGCCAAGATTCTGAATCGAGTTCAGAATGACAAGGTAGATTTTGAACACCCCAGTGATACGACGGGGTAAACCTTGGATAGTCCACCCCCGGGGTGTTAGGCGGATTTTCA
>CAZWLF010000009.1:9713-15602 GCA_964634805.1 uncultured Gammaproteobacteria bacterium | reverse complement strand
CAACCTCTTTGACAGATACTTCTCGACTCCGCTACGCTTCGCTCGAAGAATAAAAACCCCTTACTGTTCGAGCTTGTCGAGAACCATCTTCATAAGAATTCTTCTCGACTCCGCTCGAAGAATAAAATTGTTACCGTTCGAACCTGTCGAGAACTGTCGAGAACAAAATCCGACTCGATATTTTCACCTCGGGGGTGTTGATCCCATTTAGTTCACCCTAAATTGCCACCCCCTGTGTCTTTTTCAATAACACTAACTGGGCCGATCGGCCCAGTTAGTGTTATAAAACATATCCCTATTGCCAAGGAAGTTCGCCAATTCCGCCAACTTCCCGTCACCGGGTCCCTTGTTATTGTTAACCAGTCACCTGTGTTAAAATATAAATATGGCAGAAAAAGAAAACATTGAATCAAAAGCAAAGCCGGCTTGGCTGACACGCCTGCGAACCCGCTTCGATGAAGCTCTTGCTAATCTCGGGGGAAGACTCAAACAATTCTTTCTTCCTCCTCCGCCAAGAGCGCGCTCGCAATCAACCTCTTAAAAAGAGCGCCGATTTTCCCTAAGTTGATTCTCTTTTCCCACTGCCGGGTTTACCGACCTGTCTTTCTGTGTTTCTGTCTACTGCTCATTTTAGTTGAAGCTCCGAAACTCAATTCCGAAAGTGGATCTATCCTGAAAGCAAAAGTCCTTTTAAGTAAAACCTTAAGGTAGTAAAAAGAGGCTCAGACCCTAATCCTGAAAGGCTTAAGCACTACCGTTCCATCTTCAAGAGTTGATTTTATGCTCAGCCGGGCGTTGGTAATGTTCGTGTGATAGGTGCAAACCCCGGAAGAACAAGTACCAAAAAGAAGCTCCTTGGTCTCGGTATCTCCTTTGGAAATCGCTCCGGCCACTCCCTGTTCAATTCCGTTAGCATTGTAAACCAGCTCATATTCCACAGAGCCAACCTTGTCAAAATTTGAAAAACTCATCAAAAGAGCTTTTCTATCCGGACGGAAACGGACTTTAGCCGAAATTCCGCGGGAAACGGAAGCAGTCTGCCTTTTTTGAACTTTCCTAACCCTTTTTTGGGCCGCCGAACAACCGGAGGCAAAAACCAAAACTCCCAAAAACAAGAAAAGTAGCAAAAAGAAACCGCTTCGTTTCATCTCTATTTTCAACTATACCACAATCCCAAAACCGGTGATATACTGAATCCAAGATAAAAAAGATCGCTATTTTACTAGTTTTAACTTTAGTTTTCGGAGTGGCTATTTTCTGGTATAAAAACCGCTCCCGGAAACCTCTAAGCCCAACCGAATCAGCAACAACAGGGCAGGGGAGAGCCTCTGATAAAAACGCCGGAGAGGAAAGGAAAACAAACTTCAACTGGACTGTTTGGGAAGATCCGGCCGGGTTCAGTTTCGATTACCCTAAAGAAATAACGATCGACAACCACCCGGAAGACAAGCAAAACTACGCTTGGCTGGAATTGACTAAAGAGGGGAGTAAAGGCAAAATAATTCTTTTCTGCAAAAACAGCCAATATAGTAGTATCGACCAATGGGCGAAAAAGGATAAGGAGGTCAGCAAAGGTAACAGCTTAGATACCACTATCGCTTCCGCTTCAGCCAAAAAAGTGGCTTTGGGAGAAGAATCAGAAATCGCCGCCTTTATTGACCCCGACGCAGTGATTTACACCATTAAAATAATTCCCGAAAACGAAAGCTTTTGGCAGGAAATTTACCGCCGGATTTTGTCCTCTTTTAAACTGATCCCTTTAGAGGGCGAGTCCGAGAAGAGTTTCTCAAACTGGATGGAAGGCTTCAATACCTCCGGAGCTGATGTTGTCGAACCGGTAGAGGTGATCGAATAAGTTACCGCTCGTTCTCCGTATCAAAACACAAAAATCCCGAATATTCAGATAAATCAGTTTCCAATCATCAACATAACTGTACCGATCGGTACAGTTATGTTGATGCCTAAAACGACTCTTCGACTTGACTTTCAGATACCGACCATCCCTGTCTGCTCGCCTCGCGGCGAAGCGGGCCATCAGGCAGGCAACAAAAAGTAACCTATTCTATTTTTACTTTTAAACCAGCATTTAAACAGCATCAAGAAGGTATTTCGATCCTGGACTGAAGACTTGAAACGATCCAGGATCGTGATCCGCTCTTTACCATAAACCTTGCTAAAAGCCCTACCATTAACTCAAGAGACTCTTTACTATTATCCTTACAAAAGACTTTACAAATACCAGGGATATATCCAGACCGGGTCGTTCGTTAACATCGTTTGTCGATCCCGAATTGAAATAGCTTACTACCCCAGCACCAAACCCGCCGCTGCGGGACGGCGCAGGGTTTCATCCTTTAAGAAAGAGAGACCACGGGCTTTAAGCCCTTGGAAATTCACTCGACCATCTCCATCATCGAAGCTTCTTCGCCCTTTTGGTCAACAATAATCAAAGTATGGAAGTTTTGGTAAACCCTCACCTCTCTAGGCAAAGAGTTTTCAAAAACACTTTGCAGATGATCATAATCAAATTTTTCAGATAAGCGCTTTTTAATCACTAATCTTTTGGTGTATTCGTCAATGACAAAAGTCGGCTTGTCAAGGGCGTAAAGAAGAATTGTATCCGCTGTCTCCAGACCAATACCATAAAGGCCTAACAACTTTTCCCTGCCTGCTTTTAGATCTTCTCTGGCAAAAGTTTCCAGATCGCCATAGTTGTCAACAATAAAAGAGGCCAATTCGAAAAGCCGTCTCGGTTTGGTTCGGAAAAACCCGGCCGGACGAACCACTTCGGTTAGCCGATTAAGATTTCTCAAACCGGCAATGGCGGACAAAGAAAGAAGCCCGTGTTTTCTTAAGTTTCTTAAAGCTAAATCGGCATTGTGCCAACTGGTTCTCTGGGTTAAAATCGCGCCGATGGCAACAACTTCCCGCCAAGTTAAGGATTTATTTCGGGAGCACCACTGAGGCCAAAATCTTGCTGGATCCCCATGCTTCCTATAAAGATCTAGATACAACTGGTAGATCTGTTTATCCCTGGCCATTAAGAAATTATAACCAAAAGTCTTATTCTTCTTTTGCTTCAAAATAATTGCAAGTGCCCACCGCAGAAACCTCGTAACCCATACAATCGCCCTTTTCGCCTTCAGCCGGCTTAAAATGCTTGCAGTTAATACAGGCCTTATCTCTATCTTCGGAGACAGCCTGATAGTTGGGACCGTTTTTAGCCATTAAAAAGACACCCCCCTTCAATCTCGGGATAATTTTTTAAAAACATCCTCAATCACTTTTTCTTTAAATACAATTGGAGCCGGTTTCATCCTCTTTTAACAAAACTACCAACCGATCTCCCGTTTTTATCGCCAAATCATGGCGCAATCCGGCCGGAATTGCTACTTGGCCCTTGCCGGAAACCCGAACCAGCCCCTGAAACAAACTCCGCCGCTTGCAGACCCCTTTTTTCATAGCAAGACTATACTGACATTTCTTACTTAAATCAACGAGGGTGGATAAGCACCGTTTCAAAACTACCCATTACTGTCATTTTTGAACTTTTACCCCGTCGCACGACTATGGGTGATTCAGGATCCAGCTTGTCATCCTGAACTTGATTCAGGATCTGGACAGATTCCGAGGCACAACAGTCATCCGACGTTGCGTGGCGACAGCCATGCGGCATCATATTACGACAGCCATACGGCATCGCGTGGAGCCCGGAATGACATTTAGATAAGGTTTTGAAACAAGTTCATAGCAAGACTATTCTGACATCTCTCACCTGGCTTAACCGGAAAAGGAAACGGAAAAGTCCTCAACGAAAATCAACTACGGTAAAAATCTCTCAACCTCCTTTGGTAACGGGGATGGCGTAACTTGTGAAGAGCTTCCTCGATAATTTGACCAACCCTGGCTCTGGTCAGTCCAAGCTTTTCACCTACCTCCTTACAAGTAAGCTCCTCCCCGGTCTTTAAACCAAAGTAGAGGCTGATAACCTGAGCCTCCTTCGGATTTAAAGATTCTAAAGCTTCAGCGATCCTCTCTCTCAAAACCCCCGCTTCCATCATCGAAACCAAGTCAAAATCGTCGCCAATAAGTTCGTGCGGGTTAGGATTGTCTTCTTCCGGATCGCCGGCCAGCTCGTCAATCGGGACCGGACCCAAACCCCTTTGGTTCGCCAAAGCAATCACTGAAGATTCCAGCCCGGTTTCTTCGGCCAGCTCCTCCGGCGTCGGCTCCCTGCCCAAACGTTGAAACAAAAACCCCTCTGCTTCTTGAATTACTTTCAACTTTTCCCTATTCCTAACACTGTCTCCTTCCTTACCCAGAAAACTAAAAGCGCGTGAAATTTTATGTCGGATCTTCCAACAAGCATAGGTGCTAAATCTCCAACCTAACCGATAATCATAACCCTCGATGGCCTTAAGCAAGCCTAAGTTTCCTTCCTGGATTAAATCTTCCAAGAGAACGCCTTCTCTACAATATTGAAAAGCGATCTTTTCCACCATCCGCGAATTGCGTTTGATAAGTACCTCCACCGCTTTCTTGCCCATTTCCAAACTCAATACTTCTTCCGAGGAAATAACACCCGTTTGGCGCCTTTTTTTCTCGGCCGCCCGGCCTGCTTCAATCCGCTTTGCCAGCGCCGCTTCTTCCGGATAGTCCAAGAGGGGCAGCGACAAGGCCAAATTATGTTCTTCTGAAAGATCAGGGCTTGAACCCGACCAGATTGGTATCGAGTCTCCAAAACGTTCTTCTGCCACGGAGGCCAACTCTAAAAGCGGAGCGCAAACTGGATCGTCCGGAGACAGGCTTACTAATAAAAGCTCTATCTCCGCCGCTAACCGGAAATAAGGATCCTCCGGACCGTTCGGATGGTTGAGCTCCTCCCTAATCTTTGAGAAAACCATCGACTCTGGAGCGCCATTGAACCGGTCGGCGAAGGTTTCTACTAATTCAAATAGGGAAAGGGTCCTTTTCAGCCCTATGTCCGCCTTAACTGTCAACCCCTGTCTACCTCGAAAGGCTCTTTCTCGTTCTTGCCCCGAAGAACCTGCTATCAAACCTAATTCTCGCCTCATTCCTCCCGGGTCGGTCCGGTCGCCCGGAGGCAAATTTTCAATCACATCTCTTCCTGCACCCACCTCCAGAGAATATCTTTGCTCCACCATTGATAGCCAACCTTAAAAAGAGGGCAGGTTAACTTCCGACAAAAGATTTCTTAAACAGCTGGCGATAGCGTCTGGCTTGTGACAAAAAGAAAAACGAGAAGTAGAAAAGCAAAGGGATTGACCCCAAAGCAATTAAAGGCGATTTCTTTCTTAAAAAGACCGCTAAGGCAACTATTGCCGCCAAAAAATTATCGACCGTGCCAAAAAGATAAATATAATAAGCCAGCTTTTTTCGGTATTGAAAGTAGGGCAGAGCATAGATTAAAGCTCCCACCAAAGACATTCCCCCCAAAATACGCCAATAAACAGAGTTTAACCCCAAAATGTTGGCTAAGAATGAAGGCATCAGAAGCAAAAAAAGCCCCCAGGGAAAAACTAATAAAATTAAGTTGACGCTTAGAATTTTTCTCATTTTTTTGACATACCGGCCAATGGCCTGACCGCTGATCTTTTCAGTCTCTAAATTTACCAAGTATAAAAAAATCAGATAAAAAGAAAGAATAATCCAAATCTCATAGGCCCAGAGACGTCTGAAAAGCATCATCTGAACCTTGGAAGTACTTAAAAAATGAAACAGGGCGTAAAGAATGCCGACAATATAATTCAAATGGAGCGCCGTCAAGAGGGTTCTTTTTAACTTTCTTCCTTCTTCCGCCATTAGTCTATACTAACTAAATTTTAACAAAAATTCCAGATCAGCGTCCAAAAACCTCACGGTAACAAA
>CAZWLF010000009.1:0-9613 GCA_964634805.1 uncultured Gammaproteobacteria bacterium | reverse complement strand
AACTAAATTTTAACAAAAATTCCAGATCAGCGTCCAAAAACCTCACGGTAACAAATTTCCCTCAAGTTTCCGGAGGATCGCTGTTTCAGTCCTTCCGCCTCTGCCTTTCTTGCCTTAAGATTGGGTATCTTCCTCAACCGCATTTTAATCCCGCAATCGGAACGGCCGCGAGGTCCTCGCGCTAAGCGGCACCCCGCCAAAGAACACCAATCAAAACCCAACGGGGTCTTCTCTCTGCCACCCTTAGTCATAAAGCCTCGCTAAACCTATTTTAACAAAAGCCTTTTCTTGTTAAAATCATCTAATGGAAGAGTTGGACCCGAGAATTATTATCGGCAAAATTATCAAAATAGAACCCCATCCTAATGCCGACAGACTTCAAATTGTTCAAGTAGCCATTGACCAAGAGCGGCCATTAATCATTGTTTGCGGTGCCGGCAATATCGAAGAAGGCCAAATTGTTCCTGTTGTTTTGCCGGGAGGGATGGTTAAAACACCCGGCGGAGGGGAATTCTCAGTCGGGGAAGTGGCTGTTCGGGGAATCAAGTCAACCGGGATGCTCTGCTCGCCGTTGGAATTAGGGGTAAATGATAATCACCAGGAGATCCTGATCCTGCCAGCCGGCCTCGGGACCCGACTCGGCCAATCACTGCGAAAAAAGGACATCACCGGGCAATAAACTCACCGAACCCACGTTCAAGGTATTCACCATCTTGGAATAACACTAAAAGGAACGATCGGCCCTCTTAGTGTTATCAATTATGCACCAGCTTATCTCCAAAATTTTCGCTATCTTGAAACAAAAAGTCAAGTTTTTTGCCGCTCGCCGTTTACTATTACACCCATTTTTGAAAATCAATCCCCTTAAAGTTTCAAAATCCCCTAATGATTCGAATCATTAGGGGAAATCGATCCGGGGTGGTGATTTATCCGGTGAATTTTCCCTGAGACCGCGCCAGAGATAGGGTTGAAAAAAGTGGTTAAAGTTTTAAATTGAAGCCGAGAGAATATCGGTGTAAAATAAAAACAATGGCCCTTTCGATAAAAGAGCAGTTTCGATTAATCACCCGCAACACCGAAGAGGTGCTTATCCCGGAAGATCTTCGCCGGCTTCTTGCCGATAATACTCCTCTAAGGCACTACATTGGTTTTGAAATCTCGGGTCAGGTTCACCTCGGCACCGGATTAATGTCAATGGGTAAAGTGGCCGATTTTTTAGCCGCCAGGATCAACTGCACCATCTTTTTAGCTGATTTCCATTCTTATTTAAACAACAAGCTAGGCGGGGATTGGAACAATATCAGAAAAGCGACCAAGGATTATTTTAAAGAAGGGCTAATCGCTTCTTTAAAGTGCTTTAATGTCAAGGTGGATCAGGAAATCAAAAAAGGCCGGCTCCGGTTTGTTTTAGGAAAAGACCTGTACGAAAATAATTTGATCCACTGGGAAACTTTCATGGAGGTAGGCAAACATATTACCCTCTCCAGAAACCTTCGGTCTATTTCCATCATGGGCAAAAAGCGGGGGAGTAAAGTTGATATGGCCACTCTTTTTTACCCGCCCCTGCAAGTGGCCGATATCTTCACTTTAAAAGTTAATTTAGCCCACGCCGGCATGGATCAGAGAAAAGCTCACGTCATCGCCAGACAAGTGGCAAAAAAACTGACCATTAACCCGTTAAAAAATATCAAAGGGGAAGTGATTGCTCCGGTCGCAATCCACCAAAACTTAATTGCCGGAATAGAGGGACCAACCAGAATAAACTTAGAACAAAACAGCCAAAAAGCGGCCGCCGAGCTAAAAATGAGCAAATCTAAGCCCGATTCGGCCATCTTTATCCACGACTCGCCTGAGGAAATAAAGATGAAGATTCAAAAAGCTTATTGTCCGCCAAAAGAAACCGCCTTAAACCCGATTATCAACTGGGTCCGATTTTTGATTTTTTGGGGAGAAAGGAAAGGCCGATTAGAGATCAACCGGCCGAAAAAGTTTGGCGGTAATAAAATCTACCCGGAGATCGATTTGCTGATCGAGGATTATCGTCGAGGCGAACTCCACCCCCAAGATCTAAAAAACGCCGTTGCTGACTGGCTGATTGCTAAACTAAAACCTGCCAGAGATCATTTCTCTACCAAAAAAGCCAAAAATGGTTTAGAATTTATTCAAAGCATCACCAACCAATGAAATGAAAAGAATAATTAAAAAGCTAAAGAAGTTTTCTCTCCTGTTAGGCATTTTAATTGTTTGGGGAATATCGCTTTTGATAAACCAAGCAAAATGGACCAACTTAATTCTAATGCCGCTTGGAGCCTTACTCGGCTGTTGTCTTTTAGAGATAGATTGGCTTTTCCCCAGTAAAGGCATAAAAAAAATCCTGCCGCTGCTGCTACTGCCTTTAACTTTTTTCGTTCTCACTTCCACTCCCGGTATTTTCGGTAAAGGATTAATCATCTTTCTAAACCTTCGCCTCTTGCTTGACAAAGACCAACTCTCCCCTGATAATAGACCGATAAGCTAACCGGTTTTTAAAACTCTAAATGGACATTTCTATTGATCAAGACTTATGTATCGGTTGCGGCTCCTGCGCTGTTATAGCCCAAAGCGTTTTTACTTTGGACGAAAAAACAGGCAAGGCTAAGTTGATAAAACTGCCTGAAAAAATAACTGAAGAACTAAAAACAGCAATCGAGTCCTGTCCTGTTGATGCGATTAAAGTTGTAAAGTAAGGAGGAAAAATGGCCCAAAACAGTCAAAACTCTGCCAAGAATATCGTTTTTCTGTTGGTAATTATCGCCGCTTTTTTTGCCGGTTCGGTTTGGAGCAAAAGGGCCAACGTTAATCAACCAGGCCAGGTTGAAAGCTCCCAAACTCAGGAAGCCGGTCAAACAGCAACCGGGGAAGCAGTTGATTTTGCTGTAACCAAAAGCTCAAAACCGAATATCAAATTCTTCGTGATGAGTTTTTGCCCCTTTGGCAACCAGGCCGAAGCCGGTCTAAAACCGGTAGTCGACCTTTTAGGAAATGCCGTCGATTGGGAACCCAGATATGTAGTCCAGAAAACAAACAACGAACAACTAAGTTCGATGTGCGAAGCTCAGGTTTACAGCGAGGAAAAATGTAAACAATATGTTGAGCAGGGTTATTTTCAGGACGCCGACAGCTGCAAACAAACATTGCCCGCAACCGCTGATCAGTGTCTGACCCAGGAAACAGCTGAATGTATGGCCACTAAAGACGGCAGTTACTACTGCTCGCTTCATGGTAAAAAAGAGCTGAACCAGGATATCAGAGAAATCTGCGCCTGGAATCTAACCGACGACAAGAGCAAGTGGTGGTCTTTTATTTCCTCGGTCAATAACAATTGCTCTTTGGAAGAAGTAGACCAGTGCTGGCAAGCCCAGGCTGAGCAAGCCGGAATCGATCAGCAAAAAGTGCAAGAGTGTTTTAACAATGACGCCGTCAAGCTCTTAGATGTTGAAGTCGCCGCAGATGAAAAATTCTCGGTGACCAGTTCGCCGACAGTTTTAATCAATGATCAGCCTTACCCGCCGGAAACGGCTTGGCAGGGCGGCTCTCTTAAGATGGGGGATAAAACCCTAAAAGTAGAGGAATTCCGCTCACCCGAGGGTTTCAAAACCGCAATCTGCGCCGCTTTTGACAAAGAACCGAAAGAGTGTAAAGAAACCCTCTCTTTGATAAGCAACGCCAGCGGTTCATGCAACTGATATCAATTTAATCGGATCTCGAAAGCTGGGCTCATGCCGGAACTAAAGCTAAATGCCAAACAACTGCGGCTCAGTCGTCCAAAAAAAAAGGATCTTGCTAAAGTAAAACGTCTACCGGTAGCGATTGTTCTTGATCGTATCCAGGATACTTTCAATATTGGCTCTTTCTTCAGATTAGCCGACGCTATTGCCGCAGAAAAACTCTATCTTTGCGGGGAATCAGTCACTCCACCCAATATTAAAATCCACCGCGCTTCAATCGGCGCCTGGCGCTGGGTTCCTTGGGAACACCATTCATCCACTTGCCGATTGGTCGATCAGCTTAAAAAACAGGGTTATTTTCTGGCCGCCGCTGAACTAACCCCGGAAAGTCTTTTTTACTACCAGGTAAAACCAAAGACTCCGATCGCTCTGGTCGTTGGCAACGAAACTGAAGGAATTTCTAAAGAAGTGCTTAAAAAAGTTGATCAGGTGGTTAAAATCCCGATGTTGGGGGTCAATAAATCTCTAAACGTTTTAGTTTCCGCCTCGGCGATTCTATATCATTGGCTAAATCAGATAAGACCTTGTAGATAACGCCGTTTTCTCGACTCGGCCGCAAACAACCACTTCCCCGCGTTAGTCTCACCAGTCTTATTGTTCTCATTTACCTTCGTTTTTCCCCATAGCCCAAAACGTTCTCATAACAAACTCAAGTCGTTTAGCAAAGCGCGATGATAATTATCCCTCCACACCCTTGCCATTTAAGCTATTTTTGGTACAATGAAAAATAGAAGGTCCACCAAAAGTTCCTGCTTAGCAGGATCTTTTTTTGCTTTAAAACAAATAAAAAAAATGACGCCGCAGACAGAATACACCGGAAAACAAATTGTCGTCTTAGAGGGTCTATCGCCAGTAAGGAAAAGACCGGCAATGTACATCGGCAGTACCAGCACCACCGGGCTTCACCACTGCCTTTTCGAAATTGTAGACAACTCCATTGATGAGGCTCTGGCTGGTTTCGCTCAGAATATCTGGGTAATCCTTCATTCAGACGGTTCGGCCACTATTGCCGACGACGGCCGGGGCTTTCCGGTTGATATCATGCCCAAATACAAAAAGTCTGCCCTGGAAATCCTAATGACCAAGCTTCACGCCGGGGGCAAATTTGAAGGAGAGGCCTACAAAGTCTCCGGAGGCCTGCACGGAGTCGGCTCAAGCGTCGTCAATGCTCTTTCAAAGTGGCTCAGGATGGAAGTAAGAAGAGACGGTAAAATTTACGTTCAGGAATACAGCCGGGGAATTCCAAAGGCTGATGTTGCCACTGCCAAAGAAACAAAAATCAAAAAGCTGGAAAGCCTTTATCAAGACAAAATTCCCGGTTCGACCACTACTTTCATGCCCGACCCCGCCATTTTTAAAGAAACGGTCGAGTTTGACCCTCAAACAATCAAAAACTCCCTAAGGGACCGGGCTTATTTGATTTCCAGGCTCTTCTTCCACTTTTATAACGAAAAGGACCACAACGAATACCATTTTTACTTTGAAGGCGGTATTGTCTCCCTGATCAAAAACCTGGATAAAAATAAAACTACTATTCATTCACCGATATACATCAAATCGGAAGAAGATGATAAAACCGTTGAAATCGCTCTTCAGTATACCGATAGTTCCAGAGAAACTCTTCTTTCTTTTGTCAACATCATCAAAACCGAAGAGGGCGGCACTCATGTGGCCGGATTTAAAAGCGCTTTAACCAGGGCGGTTAAGGATTATTCTCAAAAAATAATTAACGGCAAGGGAGATAAGAACGGAGAAATCATTGGTAATGATACTTTAGAGGGTCTAACCGGAGTAATTTCCCTTAAAATGCCCTCCAAAGATCTTCAGTTTGAAGGCCAAACTAAAGCCAAATTAGGCAACAGCGAGGCCCAACCGTTTGTGGCTAAAGCGGTCAAAGACGGTTTAGACGCTTATTTTGAAGAACACCCCGCGGAAGCAAAAAATATTCTTTTAAAAGTTTTGCTTACTGTCAAAGCCAGAAAAGCGGCCAAGGCGGCCAGAGAAGCGATCACCCGCAAAGGGCTTTTTGATTCTTTGGGACTACCGGGAAAGTTAGCCGACTGTCAATCAAAAGACCCGCAAGAGTCAGAGCTTTATATTGTCGAGGGAGACAGCGCCGGCGGATCGGCCAAACAAGGAAGAGACCGCAAATTTCAAGCGATTTTACCTTTAAGAGGCAAGATTCTTAACACCGAAAAGGCCAGAATCGATAGAATCGTCGAGTTCCCGGAATTAAAAGACTTGATTATCGCGCTCGGGATGGGAATAGGGGAGAGTATTAACCGCGAAAAACTTCGTTACCACCGGGTCATCATTATGACTGACGCTGATGTTGACGGCGCCCATATTGCCACTCTTCTTTTAACTTTTTTTTACCGGCATTTGCCGGAGATTATTAACGGCGGCTATCTTTACTTAGCCCAGCCGCCCCTTTACAAAATCAAAGCGGGAAAAGAGGAAAAATATGTTTATACCGAAGAGGAAAAAGAAAGGCTAATCACTGAATTAAACAAAAAGGGAGCGGCCATCGAGATCCAAAGATATAAGGGTTTAGGAGAAATGAACCCGGAACAACTCTGGGAAACAACCATGAACCCGGAAAACAGGATCCTAAAAAGAGCTACCGTCGAAGATGCCCAAAAAGCGGACGAGATTTTTGTTACCTTGATGGGAAGTGAAGTGCCGCCGAGACGCCATTTTATCCAAACCCATGCCAAAATGGCTACTTTAGATATTTAAGAAGTTTGGTTTTGAGATTAAAGGGAACTATCTATGTCTAAAATCGGTAAAGTAGAAGAAGTAAAAGTCACCGAAGTAATGGAAAAGGCTTACCTTGATTACGCCATGAGCGTCATCGTTGCCAGAGCCTTGCCCGATGTCCGAGACGGCCTAAAGCCGGTCCATCGGAGAATTTTGTATGCGATCCATCAGATGGGATTAACTCCGGGCGGCAGATACACCAAATCCGCCAAAATTGTCGGTGAGGTCCTGGGGAAATACCACCCTCATGGTGACATGCCTGTCTACGATGCTTTAGTCAGAATGGCCCAGAACTTTTCAATGAGGTATCCTCTGGTTGACGGCCAGGGAAACTTCGGCTCAATCGATAATGACCCCCCGGCGGCAATGAGGTACACCGAAGCAAGGATGGCTAAAATTGCCAAAGAGATGCTCGCGGACATTAAAAAAGAAACGGTTGATTTTATCGAAAATTTCGACGCCACCTTGGAAGAGCCGACCGTTCTGCCGGCCAGAATTCCAAATTTACTCCTAAACGGAGCCGACGGTATTGCCGTTGGCATGGCCACTAAAATTCCACCCCACAACTTAACCGAGGTGATGGAAGCCGCCATTTACATGCTCAAAGAGGGAAAGCTGGGAAAATTGGAAGAATCTAAGGAAATAGAATTTAAAAAAATAGCGGTTGCTAAAAAAAGATCGGCTGAAGAGGTAATTATGGAAGAAGTCAATCAATTGGCCGTTAGGAAATTCGAGTTCGAAAGCGAAGTTTCTTCAGAAACACTAATGGATTTTGTTAAAGGTCCTGACTTTCCTACTGCCGGACAAATTTTCGGCAAAGAAGCAATCGCCCAAATCTATACTACCGGCCGGGGAAAAATCCCGATTCGCGCCAAAGCGGAAATTGAAGAAAGCAAGGGGGGCAAATTCAGAATTATCGTCACTGAAATTCCTTATCAAGTCAATAAAGCCGCCCTAGTGGCCAAAATCGCCGACCTGGTCCGTAACAAAAAAATCATCGGTGTTTCCGATCTTAGAGACGAGTCTGACCACAGAGGGATCCGGGTGGTAATCGAGCTTAAAAGAGCCTCAAGACCAAATGCTGTCTTAAATAAACTTTATAAATACACCCCTTTACAAATTAACTACCCGGCCAACATGCTGGCTCTGGTTGACGGAGTTCCTCAAACCCTAACCTTAAGACAATTTTTGCTTCTTTACCTTCGCCATCGGCAGGAAACGACCAGACGGAGAGCCGTTTTTGACTTCAAGGAAGCCAAATTCAGAGCCCATATTTTAGAAGGCTTAAAAATCGCCTTAGACAATTTGGACGAGGTAATCGAAACAATCAGAAAGTCAAAAGACGCTGACCTTGCCAAGAAAAACTTAATGAATAAATTTAACCTGACTGATATTCAAGCAGTAGCGATTTTGGACATGCAGCTGAGAAGGTTAGCCGCCTTAGAGAGGCAAAAAATAGAAGCCGAATACAAGGAAGTTCAGCAAGTTTTATCCGGCTTAAGAGATTTGCTCACCCAGCCTGCAGTGATAATTCAAACCATTAAGGAAGAGCTTGTTGAGATTAAAACCAAGTACGCCGATGCCAGAAAAACTAAAGTCTTTGTCAGAGGTTTGGATGACTTCAGCGAAGAAGACCTGATTCCCGACCGGGAAGTGCTGATTACCATCACCAAAACCGGCTACGCCAAAAGGGTTTTAAGGGAAACCTACCGAACCCAGAGAAGGGGAGGGAAAGGAGTAATCGGCATGACTACCAAAGAAGAAGACGAAATCGACCACTTGATCGCCGGATCCAATCACGACCACTTACTCTTCTTTACCAACAAAGGTAAAGTTTTCCGAATGCGCGCTTGGGAATTGCCTGAAGGATCAAGACAATCCAAGGGGCAGGCGATTATAAACTTAATCAATATTGAACAGGGAGAGAAAGTTCAGGCAGTCTTAAAAAGATCGAACCAGCCAAAGGGGAAAGAGGAAAAATTTATTTTCATGGTTACCCAAAACGGGATTGTTAAAAAAACCAGAATCACCCAGTTTGATAAGATCAGATCTTCTGGTTTAATCGCCATAAAGCTGAAGGATGATGACGAGCTGATCGAAGCCAAGATTACCAGCGGAGAAAACCAAGTTTTCTTAGTTACCAAAGAAGGTAAATGTATCAGATTCTCGGAAAAAGACGTTAGATCAATGGGCCGGGATGCCCAGGGAGTAAAAGGAATTGACCTGAAACCGGGAAATACGGTTGTCAGCGCTGATCTTATTCCGGAAAAATTGCCTAAACTAAAAGACGGCAGGAAAAAAGTTTTCAGACATTTGCTGGTAGTAACCGAAAATGGCATTGGTAAAAGAACTAATGTCTATCTTTACCCCCTGCAAAAACGAGGCGGCGTCGGAGTAAAAGTAGCTAACATCAGCGAAAAAACCGGTAAAGTCGCTTGCGCTAAAGTAATTAATGAAAAAGAAGTTCAGGTAATTTTGACTTCCAAAAAAGCCCAGATGATCAAACTGCCAACTAAGAATATTCCTGTTTTAAGCCGGGCCACTCAAGGGGTAATTTTAATGAGGTTAAAGGGTAAATCGGATCAAGTCGCCGCCATGGCTTGTTTGAGAAAACAGGACGAAGAGGACAGGGAAGAGGGGAGTAAGAAATAAACTAGACACAGGCTTGCGCCTGAAACATCTTACCGTTTGAGCCTGTCGAGAACAAAATCCGGCTCCATCAAAAACTCAACCTCTCTGACAAATACTTCTCGACTCCGCTGCGCTTCGCCCGAAGAATAACGCTGGTACTGCCCAAACCTCTCGGTTCAAACTCAGTCCTACCGATCCTGGATCGAAAATCCGGAAATGACCCGGTTTTTCACCCCGGGGGCAGGCCTTGATTCCCTCGGGGTGTCCGGTGTCAATTTACGGATTACCTGTTGCCTGGGGCTTGCGCCCATGGTATTTTCCACCCGCGCTAAAGCTTCGGCGGACAGGTGATCCGCCCTGAATTCGCTTCGCTCATGTTATCGATTAGCGCTTCATCCTCGGTTTAAAAACCGATGATTTCGCTTTCTTGGAATAACACCAAATGGGCCGATCGT
>CAZWLF010000008.1:0-18225 GCA_964634805.1 uncultured Gammaproteobacteria bacterium | reverse complement strand
TTCAAGCTAATTTCAACTTTTGGCAGGAGTTTTGTAATGAGTTCCGGGGGTGGAGCATTGAAAATCCCGAGGGGCCCCTATAGAGCCGCGGCCAGACTCTTTGTGTTCTTGCGAAAAAAAGCATTAAAATCTTTTTGTACGTGGACCAAAGAGCGACAGGTTTATTGAACCAGTTTCAAAACTACCTATTGTCGTCATCCTGAACTTGATTCAGGATCTGGGCAGATTCCGGGTCGAGCCCGGAATGACGTTTAGATAAGGTTTTGAAACAAGTTCATTCTCTTTCGCTAAAAACCTGCCTACTCACTTTGCTGAGCGGTCGAAGCGGGTCGGCAGGTGGGCTATGGAAGGAAGACAAGGTGACCCGTGGACGTTTATTACAGGATGTTTGCCCCCGATAGGACATTAGAAGTATTACGGACGCTAGTCCGTGGGGCTTTGTGGGTACTCCGCTCCCTCTATGTGGTATTAAATAGCTTTCTGAAAGCGAAATGCTCTCTCTGTTTGAGGATTAAATTAATTGCCGTCGGGTATTTCGACCCCCTCCGGCAAATTCACTCCCTGCATCATCTCAAAAGGGTTAATAAACTCAATCCCGGCTGGTGGGTTAAAGACGCTATCGTCAACGGTCACTTCCCGGCAGGAATAGCTAATCTCCGGTGTTTCCCAGGAAAACTCCTCCGGTTCGGAAGCCTCTCCTTCTCCCTCCTCGGCCTTCTCAGGGTTGACACAGATTTTTACTCCCTGGGGTTGGTTTTCGCTCCAAGCGTAATTACAATCGTCAGCAAAAATTGAGTAAGTTTTTTGGCCGTCAGCAACCACTTCGGTGTAGACCCGGTCGTTTTTTATTTTAGAAACGCCGTAGTTGTTTTCGTCTCTTTGCCAACGGCACTCTATTGATCGGCCCAGGCCCAAAGCCTGTTTTAAGCTGCCGATAATGCTTTCTCCCTGATTTCCTTCTGCCTCTATTTCCTCTTGATCCGCCGGCTCTCCCGCGGTTTCTTCTCCGATTTCTTCACCTAAAAACTCTGGTTGAACGTTTGAATTTTTAGAGGAAAAAATAAAAGCGGCGCCGATTATGCCAGCGATAAGGATCGTTATGATGATAAATGGAAGAAATTTTTTCATTGGTTTTCACCCTCTTTTCTTAAGACGATTATATATTTTTCCCAGAGGAAAAGGAAGTATTGTTGTCTGTCCTATAGATGAGATATGCCTGTTCCGAAATGGGTGGCAGGCTCAGTACCGGACAATTTGCTGGATAAGGGGATTCTTCCCTTTCTGCGGGAGATCGGGACGACAGGGGCGGCATTTTTTCATTTTTCATTTACTCATTGTTGACAAGACGAGGGAAAGAGGCTGAAGACTAAAATTCTCCACACCGGGAGTGGAAAACTAAGCAATGCATGGTTTTTGGGGAAAGCCCTTCCGGACGACCCCGGCATTAGGCCGGGGGAATTCAATTAGATTTCTTGTTATAATCATTGAGAAATGGAAAAACTTAATGCCAGAGAACTTTGCCAAAAATACCGGCAGTTTTTTGAAAGCCAGGGCCATAAATGGATTCCGTCCTCGCCTTTGATTCCTGAGGACGACCCCTCGGCCTTATTTACTTCAGCCGGGATGCATCCTTTGGTGCCGTATCTTTTGGGGGAAACCCATCCTTTGGGCAAAAGATTGGTTAATCTCCAGGAATGCCTAAGGACCGGTGATATCGAAGAAGTCGGCGACACTTATCATCACACCTGGTTTGAAATGTTGGGCCACTGGTCTCTGGGGGATTATTTCAAAGAAGAAGCGATCAAAATGAGCTACTTGCTTTTGACTGAAAAATTAAAACTGGACGAAAACAGGCTGGCTTTTACTGTTTTTTCCGGCAACGGGAACGCGGCCAGAGATGATCAAGCGGCTTCCTGTTGGCTTAAGCTGGGGGTAGCCAAGGAGAGAATCGCTTTTTTGGAAAAAGATAATTGGTGGGAGCTTCCTGGAAACACTGGTCCCTGTGGTCCGTGCACCGAGATGTTTTATTGGTGGCTGGAAGAAGAAAAACCGCCGCAGAAGTTTGACCCGCTTGACACCCATTGGCTGGAGATAGGCAATGACGTTTTAATGGAGTATCAGAAAACCGGCTCCGGCAGTTACCGATCGGCGAAACAAAAAAATATCGATAACGGTACCGGGGTGGAAAGAACTCTGGCGGCCATTAATGGTCTTGATGATAACTACAAAACCAGCGTTTTTTGGCCCATTATCGAAAAAATACAAGAATTATCCGGAGAAAAATACGGAATTGATCAGCAAACAACCCGGGCGATCAGAATTATCGCCGACCATATCCGTTCGGCAGTTTTCGTAATTGCCGACGGAGTAGCCCCCTCAAATAAAGAACAAGGTTATGTGGTTCGCTGTTTACTTAGGAGGGCAATCAGACAGGGTAATTTGCTTAAAATTAAACCAGGCTTTGTTTCAAAAGCGGCTTTGGCGGTTTTGGATAACCAGCAAAATTATGCCGGAGAATATCCCGAACTGGATCTTAACAAAGAAAAAATTTTGTCTGCTCTTCGCGAAGAAGAAGCTAAGTTTGAGAAGACAATCGATAGGGGTTTAAGGGAGATTGAAAAAATGGTCGGAAAAACGAAACAGGGTCAAGTTTTTAGCGGTGAACAAGCCTTTTTTATTTATGAAACCTTTGGCTTTCCTTTGGAAATGATTGCTGACGAAGTTAAACAGAAAGGTTTTTCTATTGATCAAGCAGGTTTTAAAACCGCTCAGGAAGAACACCGTAGAAAGTCGCAGACCGCGGCCAAAGGCAGATTTAAAGGCGGGCTTTCCGGATATTCTAAAAAGATGGTTTGTTATCATACTGCTACTCATCTTTTGCAGGCGGCCTTAAAAGAAGTTTTGGGAGAACATGTTTTCCAGGTCGGTTCTAACATCACTGAGGAAAGACTCCGCTTCGACTTTACCCATCCGAACGAACTGACCGAAAAGGAAATTGCTCAAATTGAACGCCTGGTCAATGAAAAAATAGAGAAAGACTTGCCGGTCAACGTGACGGTGATGCCCTTAAAAGAGGCTCTTTCCAAGGGTTCGACCACTGTTCCGGGCAAAAGTTATCCCGAGGAAGTAAAGGTTTATTGTGTCGGCTCTTTGCCTAGAGAAATCCGATCTTCAGCAGAAGCGGCTTCATTGGAAGTATGCGGTGGGCCCCATGCCAAGTCTACCGGTGAGCTTGGCAGGTTTAAAATTATTAAAGAGCAATCTTCTGGTTCTGGAAAAAGACGAATTTATGGTATCCTGAAATAAGGATGAATCAATCCCAAAACCGGTGGCTGATCCTGATCGAGGAAAAGGAGGTAATTGCCTGTCTGGTAATAGAGGAGGGCAGTTTTTTCATCAGCAAGAAGCGGGACTGGAACGGGAGCGAAAAAGACGATCTTCTGGCCGCTTTAGACGCAGGTTTGGGGGAATGCCTCTCTGATTCCGGTTTAGACGAAGGACCGAAGGAAGCGGTTTTTGTCCTTTCTCCTTTTTGGATTGACGATAAGGGAGTTGTCTTAGGAACAAGAAAACAAATTTTGAAAGAGGTTTGTCAATCTCTCTCAGTTTCTCCTTTGGGGTTTTTAATCGGCGAAGAAGTCCTGGCTCAGCGTTTTAACGACTTTGTTTCGGTTTACTTTAGCCAGGATCATTTTCGAGTCAGTTTAGTCGATTCCGGCCAGATAGCCAGCAAAGAGGAGGTTGAGGGCGGTCTGGGAATGGAGTTTAACGACTTAATTTCAGTTTTAAAGAAGGTTAAAGGCGAAAGTGTCTTACCGGAAAAACTGATTTTTTGGGGCTTAATTGACCAAGAAGCCAAAAAAAGATTAATCGGTTATCGTTGGAACGGAGAGGAACTTTTTAAACAAGACCCTTCGGTCGAGGTAGTTTCCTGGGGGGTCTTGTTTAACTATTTTGTCGAAGTTGTTTCCGGTCAGGGGGGGGCCCTTGAGGAAGTTGAAAAAATTACCTCGGAAGAAAAAAATAGCTCAGAAGCAGAAACTGACAAAGAAGGTTTAGGTGAAGGAAAGAGTTCCGATTCAGAGCTTAACTTTGGTTTTGTGACCGAGGACGTTGCCAAGGTAACGCCCGAAACTGAGAATCCCGATCTCGAAAAAGAGAAAGAAAAACCCGGCTTTTCTGTTTCAATTGCGCCGGGAGAAATTACCGACCAAAGTCAAGAGGAACAGCCGGCGGCGGCGGCAGTTGAGAACCAGCCTCTTCCTGCCCAACAAGAAGCAACTGTCAGGCCGAGCCTGAAAGCAAGAAGAAAATCTTCGTTTGGACTTTCCAAACCAACTTTACCATTTAGGAAAATGTTTTGGCTCTTTTTAATACCGATAATTTTGCTCGCCGGAGCCGCGGTTGCTTGGTATTTTTCCAGCGCTAAGGTGGAAATTTTCGTTACTCCGGAGAAAATCAGCAAGGAAATCGAGGTAAAGATGGATCCTTCGGCGACGGAATTGGACAGTGTCAATGGTATCGTGCCGGTGGAGAATGTTGAGATTACTCTTAAAAAAGACCGGTCAGTTTCGGCTACTGGACAAAAATTAATTGGCGAGAAAGCAACTGGCAAGATAACAATTTATAACCGAACCGCCGAGACAAAATCGCTGGCAGCGGGGACATTTTTGTCAGGACCCGGCGGGTTGAAGTTTGTTTTGGACGATGATGCTCAAATTGCTTCCAAGACAGCCGATTTGGTTAGCGGCGTCGACCGTTGGGGGGAGACAACAGTTGCCACAACAGCGGATGATATTGGCGCCGAGTACAATTTGGCTTCCCAAAGTTTGTTTTCGGTGGCGAAATTTTCGGAAGATGAATTTTTAGCTAAAAACTCCGAAGCGTTTACGGGAGGAACGAGTCGGCAAATTAAGGCTGTTTCCAAGAACGACCAAGATAGTTTGAAAGAAGCTTTGACCAAAGAATTAACCGCTGAAGCTAAAAAAGAACTGGAGAAAGAAGGCAGTGGAGGGAAAATTCTAGACCAGAGTTTGAGAAGCGAAGTGGTAAGCGCAGTCTATAGCGCTGAGGTGGGCGAGGAGGAAGACAATTTGCGGTTAACATTGGAATTGAAATTTTTAGTTTCAAAACTTTCCGAAGATAATTTACTTCTTTTGGGAAAAGAGGTTTTAGAAAAGGAAGTTCCTGAAGCAATGGTTTTGGACCAGGAGTCAATTGACGCCGAATCGAAGATCGACCGGGTGGAAGAAGGGGGCGTGGTTGTCGGCCAGCTTTCGGTGACGGGCAAGGCCTACCCGTCAATAAACGAGGAAGAACTTTCGTCTAAGATTAGACTGAAAAGTAAAAGCGAGGCCCAGAAAATAATCCGTTCTTATTCCCGTGTTTACCGTGATCAGATTACTTTCCAGCCGTCATTTTTCAGATTTATTAATTATTTGCCGCCTAAGGCGGAAAATATCGTTGTTGAAGTAAAAGAAAAGTAGCTGTCTGCAAAACTGTTTTGGTTTAGGCAGGAATCTTGGCTGATTTTGCGGTTCCGGTTGCAGGGAACTATTAAAAGTTGCTAATATGAAAAGTTAGCTGGTTTTTAAATTTCGGCAGATTAGTTAGTTTTTTGTTTTGATATGGCCCTTTACGGTTATCGTAAGAAAAACCCGAGGAGAACTGTTTTTAAGATTTTTTCTAAAAAACAGGTGTCTTTTTTGTTGTCTGTTATGGGGATGATTTTAATAGGCAACGCAGTCGTACCGGTGCTCAGTTATCAATTTCGCTACGCCCCTAAATTTGGGAGAATAATCAGCCCTTTGATTTATCCGGAAGGCAGGGAATCGCTTTCTTCAATTGTCGCTTTGGCCAAAGAAGAGGAAAGAGACTATACTTTGATTTCCTCGTGGTTTGACAACTCAGTTAGTCGCCCCGGTGATAGCTTGAGCAAGACTGCTTTTTATCAGCTTTCGATTCCCAAACTGGGGATAGACAAAGCCAAGGTTGAAATCGGGGGAGAGAATTTAAAACAGACCCTGGTTCATTATAACGATACTGCTTTTCCGGGTAAATTGGGGAACGCGGTTATTTTTGGGCACTCGGTTTTACCCCAGTTTTTTAATCCGGAAAATTACTTGACTATTTTTTCAACCCTTTACCGTCTAAGGGAGGGGGATGAAATTCTGATTAACTTTGACGGTGTTGATTACCGTTATTTAGTAGAGGACCTATTTGAAGTTTCTCCGAAAGATCTTTCTGTTTTGGAACAGCATTACTCTGAGAGAAGACTGTCTTTAATTACTTGCAGCCCTCCGGGAACATATTTAAGGCGTTTAGTAGTCAAGGCAAGGCTGGTAGATTAAAAAATATGGTTCTTTTGGGCTTAGATTACGGCCGGCGCCGAATCGGTCTGGCGATCGCGGTGAATTTGATTATTGAAACTCGGGGTTGGCTGGAGCGGGACAGGCAGGATCGCGAAGATCAGCCGCTGTTAAAACAAATTGAAGAAATTTGCTGTCGGGAAGGAGTGGAAAAAGTGGTGGTTGGGATTAGCGAAGGTCTGACCGCTTTGGAAACAAAGAGATTTGTCAAAAAGCTGTCTGAGGTGATAAAATTACCAATAGTATTTGTTGACGAAACGCTGACCAGCTGGGAAGCAGAAAAAAAGGTCGGTTGGAAAGACAAGGGCCGGATTGATACCGTTGCCGCCGCTTTGATTTTAGAGAGATTCTTGGAGGCCTCAGCAGAGGCAGAGAATACCATCGGCTCGGGTGGTCTCTAGGTTACTATTTTTTTTAAAATTCAAAAAGGAGAACTATGTTTAAAAATATTATTGCCCCGATCCAGGCTTGGCTTTTATCCCAAGGTCGTTGTGTTGGTTGTGGCACCCCGCTTATCAAAGGAGAAGTCAAGGATCGCGGTGACGGAACCACCCGAGTAACTTGTAAGTGTGGCAGAATTTTTGTCCATAACCCCAAAACTAAAAAGTACCGAAGAGCTCTTTTTGAGGAAATCTGAGTTTTTCTGGCGGCCACTTTGCCTGTAATGAAAAAACCCCTTTTGTTAATCCTTTTTTCGGTTTTAATACCGCTGTTGTTTTTAGCACTGTTTTCTTTTTTAATTTTGCCTGTTGGCGGCAACCAGGAGAAAAACTTTGTAATTAATCGCGGCGAATCTTTGACTTCGGTAGCAGATAGATTGGAAAAAGAATCGATTATCAGGAACAAGTGGGTCTTTCTCCTTTTTTTGAAAATTAAAGGACAGGAAGACACTATTCAGGCCGGGCAATTTAGTTTGTCTTCAAGCGATTCAATCAAGCAGTTAATTAAAAAACTCCGGAAAGGCTATTCCGATTTGTGGGTAACTTTTTTGGAAGGGTGGCGCAGAGAAGAAATGGCTTTGAAGCTGGAGCAAGAACTTGGTATTTCTGCAAAAGAATTCCTTGCTTTGCCGGAAGCAAAAGAAGGATATTTATTTCCAGACACCTACTCCCTTCCTGTTGACGTTTCCGCATCGAGGGCGGCTTCTTTAATGACTGAAAACTTTGAACAGAAGTGGCAGGAGCTTTCCAGGGCGGCCATGGGGAAAAAATTAAGCCGGGAAGAAGTGTTAATTTTAGCCTCTTTAGTAGAAAGGGAAGCCAAAAATGATAAAGACCGGGCAATTGTTGCCGGGATTCTATTTAAAAGGTGGCAGGCTGCCTGGCCGCTTCAGGTGGATGCCTCGGTGCAATACGCTAAAGCCAGCCTTACTTCCAGAACGTCTGGTGATTACAATTGGTGGCCGGTGATTTCCAGGCAAGACTTAGAAATAAATTCACCGTTTAACACCTATAAGGAGGTCTCCTTGCCGCCTTCTCCGATTTGCAATCCCTCTCTTTCCTCTCTCAAAGCGGTAGTTAACTACAGTCAGAGCCCTTTCTGGTTTTATATTTCTGATCCTAGTGGCAAAATGCATTTTGCCGAAACGCTCAAGGATCATAATAATAACATTGAAAAATACTTATAAAATAGGGACAGTTGACGGCTCTAGGCTTTGTGGTATAATCAAATACCTTGGTTAGAAGAAGCGGATTAAAAGTCCGGCTCTTTTTTTTGCCGTTTAAAAAACGGCGCTATTTTTGATGGCTAAAAATAAAAGGATCTATTGGGGTAAAAGTTTACTGACTCCTTCTCCGGTTGATCTAATCTCGGTTCAGAAAGAATCGTGGCAATGGTTTTTGAAAGAAGGATTGGAGAAAACAATCCGCTCTGTCTCGCCGATAGTGGATTACACCGGCGACAACTGGCATTTAGACTTAGGCAGGATACTAGTTGAAGTTGAAGAAGCGACAATCACTCCTGGAGAAGCTCAACGAAAAGGTCTTTCCTATACCGCTCCGGTAAAAATAGAAGCGGCTTTAACCAACAAGAGAACCGGAGAAAAAATAAAAGAAGAGGTCTTTCTCCTCAATCTACCCCTGATGACAGAAGAAGGGACTTTCATTATCAGCGGTATCGAGCGCGGCATTATTAGTCAATTAGTTCGTTCTCCTGGGGCTTACTTCACCGGGGAGGAAGATCCGGCTACCGGTAAAACACTTTATCGGGCTGAGATTAGACCGGTGAGAGGTTCTTGGTTAGAGTTTTTTGTCAGCCGGAGGGGAGTTCTTTTTGCCCGGGTTGATCGTCGTCGTAAGTTTCCGGCTACGATTATCCTCCGAGCGGTAGGGATAGAAAAAAACGACCAGTTGATTAAGGCCTTTTCCGGGTTTATTAAACCGACAACTGAAATGGACTCTTCGCGGAGCAGAGAAGAGGCGATCCTTGAGTTTTATCGTAAAATGCGGCCGGGAGAACCGGCTGTTTTTGACACGGCGGAGAACTTCTTTAAAGAGAGATTTTTTAACCTAAAAACTTATGAGCTTGGTCAAGTTGGCCGTTATAAGATGAATAAGCGATTGGGAGTGTCCTTTCCGGACGACGATGAAAACAATTGGGTTCTTAAGAAAGAAGATTTAATTTCAGTGGTTAAATATCTAATTGCGCTTCAAAAGGGAGAAGAGACTAAAGTTGATGACATTGACCACTTGGGCAACAGAAGGCTGAGACGGATTGGCGAGATTCTTACTCAAATTGCTTTAAGGCAGGCGACGGCCAGGTTTGAGAGAATGGTTAAGGAGCGGATGAGCTTGCTTAGTCCTAAGGAAAAGGCCTCTCCGGCTCAGATGATTAACTCCCAGTCTTTTGCCAATTCAATCAATTCCTTTTTCAGAACTAATCAGCTTTCGGCCATTCTTGACCAGACTAACCCCTTGTCCGAACTTGACCTTTTAAGAAGGGTTACTGTTATTGGCCCGGGTGGTTTAACTAGGGAAAGAGCCTCTTTCTCGGTTAGAGACATTCATGGCTCTCAGTATGGGCGTGTTTGTCCGGTCCGGTCTCCTGAGGGGATTAATATCGGTCTGGTCACTTACTTGGCTTTATTTACTCGGGTTAACCAGTATGGTTTTCTTGAGGCTCCTTATCGGGTGGTCAAGAAAGTAAGAGTTGGCAAAAGGACCAGAATGAAGGTTACTGACGAAGTTGTCTACCTTCCCGCCGATGACGAAGAGGATCGTTATATTACCCATCTAGGGATAAAAATAGATAGCCATGGATATCTCGAAGAAAGATGGGTTCCGGTAAGATACGGCGGCGATTTTTTTGAAGCCTCGGCCGGCAAAGTAGAGTTAATTGATTATGTTTCTCAAGAGGTTGTTGGTACTTCTGCATCTCTGATTCCGTTTATTGCCCACGATGAACCCCAAAGAGCCTTGATGGGTTCTCACATGCAGTGTCAGGCGGTCCCCCTGGTCAGACCCCAGGCTCCAATTGTCGGCACCGGGATGGAGTCGGTAATCGCTGAGTCGATGGGTAGGGTTATTCGGGCAAGAGAATCGGGAGAGGTGATCTATGCCGACAGTAATAAAATAATGGTTCAACCAAAAGGAAGGAATAAGAAGAAACAGGTTTACCATCTGACCAAATTTAAAAGAACCAGCCCTTATGGTACTTGTTATAATCAGAAACCAGTAGTTAGTGTCGGTGATTCTGTGGCCAGAGGGTCGCTTTTAGCTGATGGCCCGGCTACTGAGAACGGAGAGCTGGCTTTAGGTAGGAATTTAACCATTGCCTATTGTCAATTTGAAGGTTTAGTTTACGAAGACGCGATTGTTATTTCGGATCAACTGATAGAAGATGATGTTTTTACTTCGATTAATATTAACGAATATGAAGCTCAGATAGTTGATACTAAGCTGGGTCCGGAAGAAATTACCAGAGATATTCCAAACGTCGCCGAGCCGGATTTGTCTAAATTGACTCAGGAAGGTATTGTCATGATTGGGGCTAAGGTTGGACCAAACGATATTTTGGTAGGTAAGGTTGAACCCAAAGGAGAAAAAGAACTTAGTGCCGAGGAAAGACTTTTAAGAGCTATTTTTGGTGATAAGGCCAGAGAGGTAAAGGACACTAGTCTTAAAGTTCCTCACGGTGAAGGGGGAATTGTCATTGATATCAACATTTTAGACCGGGACAAGGGTGACGAATTGGACCCTGGGGTTAATAAGGTAGTGAAAGTTACTGTGGCTCAGTTGCGCCGGATTAAAGAAGGAGATAAGTTGGCCGGAAGACATGGTAATAAAGGAGTTGTTTCCAGAGTTGTTCCCAAGGAAGACATGCCTTATTTGGAAGATGGTACTCCGGTGGATATTATTATTTCACCCCTTTCAGTTATCGCTAGAATGAACCTGGGCCAAATTTTGGAAATGCACCTTGGTTGGGCAGGCGAAAAGTTAGGTCAAAAATACGCCCTGCCTGTTTTTGAAAGGGTACCAGAGGAGTTTTTCAAGGAACTTCTTAAGAAAGCGGGTTTACCTGTCAGTGGAAAGAAAAAACTCTTTGATGGCCGGAGCGGTCAACCTTACGATCAGGAAGTGGCAATTGGCTCTGCTTATATTATGAAGTTGACTCACATGGTGGATGACAAAGTTCATTCTCGTTCCACCGGGCCTTACTCACTGGTAACCCAGCAGCCTCTTGGCGGCAAGGCAAGAATGGGAGGACAAAGGTTGGGAGAGATGGAGGTTTGGGCTTTGGAAGCCCACCGGGCGGCCCAAACTCTGCAGGAAATGCTGACCCTAAAGTCCGATGATATCATTGGCAGGGCTAAAGCTTTCCAGGCAATTATCAAGGGTCAGGATATTCCGGCTCCTACGGTTCCTGAATCGTTTAGGGTTTTAGTTAAAGAATTGGGGGGTTTGGGGCTTAAAGTTTCTCCGATAGGCGGGGTAATTAAAAAAGAGGAGAATATTTTTAGCGAGGAGGAGAGATCTTCAGGAACGGAGTTTGATGATTCATTGTGGAGTGAAAAAAGGGATGAATAATAAAAACGGTGATAAATTTAACAAGAAGTCGAATTTTTTCCAGGACCTGATTGATTTTAAAGGTCTCAAGATTGAACTGGCTTCTCCTAAGGAGTTATTAAACTGGTCTTACGGGGAGGTAATTAAGCCGGAAACGATTAACTACCGCACTTGGCGGCCAGAGAAAGATGGTCTTTTCTGTGAAAAAATATTCGGTCCGACAAAAGATTATGAATGTTACTGCGGCAAATATAAGAAGGTTCGTTATCGTGGGGTAATCTGTGACAAATGCGGTGTCGAAGTGACCCACTCCAGAGTTAGGCGGGAAAGGATGGGGCACATTGTTTTGGCGGCACCGGTTTCCCACCTCTGGTTTTTCAGAAACAGCTTCTCCCCATTAACAATCCTTCTTGATATCTCCAGAAAAGATTTAGAAGGAGTAACTTATTTTGCTAGGCATCTTGTTATCGAGATCGAGAAGAACAAGAGGAGGGAGTCAATTGCCTCGGTTAGAGAAGGAATTAAGCAGAGAAGGAAAGAGGTGGCTGACTTAATCGCTGAAGAAGTAAATTTGCTCGAAAAGGAAGCGGAGGACAATAAAAAGAAGCTTTCCGGGAAAATTAAGAATAAAGAGCAGCTTTTGATTGCTCAGGAGGAAATTTCCGTCCGCTTAAGACAAAAGAAGCAGCGTCTTGAAAATAAGAAGGCAGTTGAACAGGAAAGGTTTGAAAGTTTGGGCCGGGTTTTGGAAGAAAAGTTGAGATCCTTGGATATTCTTGGCGTCCTTTCGGAGGAAGAGCTTTTTCATCTTAAAGAGCTTAGGGCCGACGGGTTTTTCAAGACTAGTATGGGCGCCGAGGCAGTCCTGAAAATTTTGGAAGGGGTGGAACTCAAAAAACTGGTTAAAGAACTTAAAAGAGATCTTCAGAAAACTTCCAGCAAGCAGAAAAAGAAAAAGATAATGAAAAGAGTTCGTTTGGTCAACGGAATGATCCGGGCAGAAATCGATCCTACCTGGATGATTTTAAAAATCCTTCCGGTAATTCCACCTGATTTAAGGCCGATGGTCCAGTTAACCGGAGGACGATTTGCTACCAGTGATCTGAATGACCTCTACCGCCGGGTTATCAACAGGAATAATCGTCTTAAAAGGTTGATTGAACTTGGGGCGCCTGAGATTATTTTAAGGAACGAGAAGAGAATGCTTCAGGAGTCTGTAGACATCTTAATTGATGCTGCTAAAAGTGCCCGCAAGAGGAGATTTACTAAAAGAGTACCCAGATCACTTTCTGACCTTTTGCGTGGCAAGAAAGGCCGTTTCAGGAGAAACTTATTGGGGAAAAGAGTTGATTATTCCGGCCGTAGTGTCATTGTCGTCGGCCCTCAGTTGAAGCTAAATCAGTGTGGTTTACCGAAAGAAATTGCTTTGGAAATGTTTAGACCCTTTGTTTTAAGGGAAATTATCTTAAGAGGGCTGGCTCCTAATATCAGAAGCGCCAAAAATTTAATTGATCACAGAACGCCGGAGATTTACGATATCTTAAGTGAAGTAGTCAAGGGCAAATTGGTTTTGTTAAACCGGGCGCCGACGCTTCACAAGCTTTCAATTCAGGCCTTTGAGGTGGTTTTGGTTAATGGTTTGGCGATTAGAATTCACCCTTGTATTTGTTCCGGTTTTAACGCAGATTTTGACGGAGATCAAATGGGTGTGCATTTGCCGCTTTCCACTAAAGCGCAAGAAGAAGCGAGAGACTTAATGACGCCAACTCACAACTTGCTTAAACCCGCCGACGGTAGACCGATTGATGTTCCCGCCAAGGAAATGGTTGTCGGTTGTTACTATATTACTTCGGTGCGTGAAGAGGATTTAGGGAAAGAAGAACGGCAGCTCAGGGACAAGGTTAGATGGTTTGCCGATGCCGACGAGGCCAAATCTGCCTGGGATTTGAGAAAAATAGGTTTAAGAGAACTGATTGGCGTTAAACTCGAGGGAAAGGTGGTTTTAACTACCGTTGGGCGGCTATTCTTTAACGAGCTTTTACCTAGCGGTCTCGGTTTTGTTAATGAATCGGTTGGTTTTGGAAAGATTAAAGAGCTGATTAGTACTGCCTTTGATACTTTGAAAGAGGAAGAGGTAGCTGACCTGATCGATGCTTTGAAAGACATTGGTTTTCGTGGAGCAAACTACTCTGGCATATCTCCTTCAATTTTTGACTGCCGGCTTTTGCCTGAAAAAAAGGAATTAATTGAGAAAGCCAATAAAAGGGCCAGCGGAATAGAGGAAAACTATCACCAGGGGCTGATAACCCAGGCTGAGAGAACTCACCTGATTCAAGACATGTGGATCGAAGCTACCGAAGAGATCGCTAATTTAACTTGGGAGCAGTTTTCCCCGGATGATCCGATTAAATTAATCAGCGACGCTGGCATTAAGAGAGTTTCCCGAGACCAGATTAAGCAAATTTCGGGAATGAGAGGGTTGGTCGTTGATCCTCTGGGAAGAATTGTTCCTCTGCCGACTAAGTCGAATTTCAGAGAAGGACTTTCTGTTTTCGAATACGTTACTGGGGCGAGGGGTTCGAGAAAAGGCTTAACAGATACTGCTTTAAAAACAGCCGATGCTGGTTATTTAACTAGAAGACTGGTTGATATTTCTCACACTTGTTTGGTAAGGGAGGAAGATTGCGGCGCTGCTAAGGGTCTGACTATTTCTAGGGATTCAAAAAGAGGCCAGTCTTTTTCGAGGAGAATCTTAGGCCGATTTTTAGCAGAGGAAGTTAAAGACCCGAAGAGTAAAAAGGTTCTACTTAAAAAGGGAGAAATTACTGACGAAGCGGCTGTATCGGTGATCGAACAGAAGCAGGTTGAAGAAGTAGTGGTTAGGTCTCCTTTTACCTGTAACAGTAAATACGGGGTTTGTGTTAAGTGCTATGGATGGGATTTATCTACCAGAAAAGAAGTCAAAGTGGGGATGCCTGTCGGTGTCGTGGCGGCTCAATCTATCGGCGAGCCAGGCACTCAGTTGACGATGAGAACTAAGCATGTCGGTGGCGTAGTTGGCCTGGATGTTACTCAAGGCTTGCCTAGGGTGCAGGAACTAATGGAGGTTCGTACCCCGAAGACATTATCGCCGCTGGCTGATATTGACGGTAAAGTTCAGGTTGATAAAACAGACGACGGTTATCGGGTCACTGTTAGTCAAAAGGAAGGCAAGGAAAAAGAGATGGTCTCTTATTTAATTCCTCTTACCAGCGAGTTGAGGGTTGAAACCGGTGATTTAATTTCCAGAGGAACTCAGTTAGCCTCAGGATCTTTGGATGTTGAAACAGTGCTAAGGGTTAAGGGGGTTGAGGCGGCTGAGCAATACCTTTTGGACGAAATCCAGGCCGTCTATGAATCCCAGGGAATTACTATCCACGACAAGCATTTTGAGGTCATTATCAGGGAAATGAGCAGTAAAATGAGAGTGATTAACCCGGGTGACTCCGACTATCTTGCTGGAGAATATATAGAAAAACCGATTTTTGATTCCAAAAATAAGGATCTTAAAAAAGCCTCCGGAAGATTGATTAAGGCCAAGAGGACTATCTTAGGGTTGATTCAATCGGCCTTGCATACCAGTTCTTGGCTTTCCGCCTCTTCTTTTCAACAGACCACCAACGTTTTGACCGAGGCTTCTATTTTAGGCAAGGAAGATAAATTAATTGGTTTGAAAGAGAATGTTATTATCGGCCGGTTGATTCCTACCGATCCGGAGAGGGCTAGGTTGGAATAATCTCTGGTATAATTGAATATTCCTGTCGACGGCAACAGCGTTCTTTTATTTAAGAAGAAAAGGAACAGGAATTTTTGGTATTCAATGGCAAATATTAAATCTTAAATGTTAAATGTTAAATAAGGTAGGTGCCTACTTTCAATCAGCTAATCAGAAAAGGTCGCAAAAAGACTAAGCGGAAATTTAAAAGTCCGGCTTTGAGAGGTGTTTTTAATGCCTTGAAGGGTTCTTTTGCCAATGTTGCTTCGCCCCAGAAAAGAGGGGTAGTCACTTTGGTGAAAACAATGCCGCCTAAGAAGCCACATTCAGCTCTGAGAAAAGTGGCCAAAGTTAGGCTTTCAAACCGAAGAGATATTACTGCTTACATTCCCGGGGTGGGACACAGTTTGGCCGAACACGCGGTAGTTATTGTTCGCGGCGGCAGAGTCAGAGATTTGCCCGGAGTTAGGTATCACATTATCAGAGGGGCGGCCGACGCCTCCAGTGTGGCTCAGCGGCAGCAGTCAAGAAGCAAGTATGGTGCCAAGAAGGCCGGTAAAAAATCCGCGGCTTCAGCTAAGGCGGCCGGTGGGGGCGAGGAGGGTTCAAATGTCTAGAAAAAGTATTTCTAAAAAGAGATCAACAGACAAAGATCCGGTTTATGGCAATTTTTTGGTTGCCAAACTAGTCAATAGGGTGATGAAAAGCGGCAAGAAAAGCCTCGCTCGGAAGCATGTCTATGGCGCTTTTGAAACGATTAAGGAGAAGTTAAAAACAGATCCGGTAACTGTTTTTGAAAAAGTAATTGCTAATATTAAGCCAAGGGTTGAAGTCAGGTCGAGGCGAGTTGGCGGCGCTGCTTACCAAGTACCGACTTTAGTTAGAACTGCCAGACAAGATTCTTTATCAATCAGGTGGCTGGTGGCTGCCGCTCGGAAGAGGGCCAACAAAGAATATCATACCTTTACTGAGAAATTAGCCGCTGAGTTAATTGATGCTTATCAGGAAAAGGGAGGCGCTTTCGAGAAAAAGATTGAGGTGGAAAAAATTGCCGCGGCCAACAAGGCCTTTTCCCACTTGAAATGGTGAAAGTTTTCTCTTGTTTAGGATAAACTCTCTTGCTTTTTCGACTCAAAGATTTTTGGCTTAGTCCGCCTTCGCGAAAATCCCGAAGGGGCCCTTTTGGGGCCCGAGGCTTTTTCTTTCTTCGTTAAAACCGATTCTGCCCACCACAGGCGGGCTTGTCTGCCGCTAAGCAGGTAAAGCCAGACCGCTTCGACCGCTCGGTGAAGCGAATAGTCCTTGCGTCAGATGCGCCCACTGCGTGCTTGTGGTAGCGGGAGCAGGGCTTTGATGGACAAGGCCGAAGGGACACGGTGTTTTTTCCGTAAGGATACCAAGGGTGTAAGTAGAAAAACACCTTAGAGGTGATAAAATAGAGGTGATAAAAGGGTGAGAAATTCCTAGGTGTCAACCTAACACACCCCCGGGGTGTGTAAACCATTATATCCCCATATCTCCTTTTATATAATCGATCTTCAGCCTATTTAAGGAAGTGCCCAATAAACTAATCCGAGATTTTTCTGAACTGCTTTTTCGCAAATTATCAATAACGCATCCTTAAATTCATTCAACCAGCCTTCGTCAAGCTCATCGGGTAAATTGGTCAGGATCCTTATTAGATCTTTAATTTCTTTAAGTTTAAGATAGCCGTAGAAAAAAGGGTCTGTCTGGCCAAATTTCTCCACCAATCGTCCGTTATCTTCAGATATCTTGGCAAGTAGGTCAATTAGTAAATGTCTGTCGGTTTCGTATTCTTTCGAAACAGGTTCCTCCAGATCAGATAACATTGCATCAATAAATCCACAGGATTTGGACTCAAGGATGATCTCTATTTTAATATCCTCTTGTACCGATTCGTCCAGATCATCTAACCCCCTATATGCAATACACTCATCCAGTTGAGTATCCGTTGGATTTTCAATTCGCTCAAATCGCTCGCTATCAAACAGATCCGGGTTAAATATTCTAGACATTTAAATTACCATAGTAACCGAAATTCCAAAATTAATTCTACCTTATTGCGCATTATTTAGTAATGAAACTAAGCATACCGACCGAGGACCTTTATATCCTTATAACTTTGTTTTGCGATTGATCAATACCTTTTCAATTAGCTTTAGTCTTTCATTAGTTGACAATTCCCATCTTTTTTTTAGCCACTCAAGTTTGTACTACAGTTTGCCAATTTGTTTGTAGAGTTCCTATTTTAGGGACGGGGGTAGAGTTGCCTTATCCATCCAGGAAATAGTATCACATGTTTTTAGAACAGAATTGATTTGGCATCGGACACCCCGGAAACACACCGGCTGCTTTCAGATAGCCAGAAAAGCACGCTAATACTTTTCCCCATTAAATACAGTATATTGAGTCCTGTCCCTAATCCCACGTCCCCAATCCCATAAATTCTGGTGCGTTTCGACTGCGAATGTAGAAAAAATTGCCATCTGAATAACCCTATAGTAATGACAAAAAAGAAAGATCTTTATATCGGAGAGGATACCGTCCGCACTGTTGATTGTACGCGAGAAACATATCGCTTTTGCAGAGGACAACTCGATCGGTTGGGCCTTGACCGGAGACGCGGACTGGACATTGGCACAAATCAAGGCCTTGGAGTACGCCCGGAAGATTGGTCTGATTGCCAATTAACCATCTCGGATTACCGAAGAGAATATGTAACAAGAGCAAAACGAAATTTACCGGATATCCCCGCGGTGGTCCTTGACGGAACTAGGTTGCCCCTGCCGAGCAAGTCTCTTGGCTTTGTAATGATCCATCAAGTAATTGAGCATCTAAAACCCGAAGACCAACAACATGCATTAAATGAAATTACAAGAGTTCTTATACCCAAGGGTATCGCCTTTGTATCAACTCCTAATGCCGACTCGAGGCCCAAAGGGAGTAGACCATACTCACCGGATCACAAACACGAGTTATCTCAGGCCGAATTTCTCACACTCCTTCACAACCGTTTCGAGTCGGTTTGTATAAGTCAAGGACATTTGCGACATTCCTCCGTTTTCAATTAAATAATCAA
>CAZWLF010000007.1:11471-19188 GCA_964634805.1 uncultured Gammaproteobacteria bacterium | reverse complement strand
GCGCTATTAACCAATCTTTCCGTTATTGATGAAAGCAGCGGCCAGTTGGCCAATTGGTCGCCCAACCGCCTTTTCAAACCCAAAGCCGCATTAACCCCCTCGGTAGGCTCGCGCCAGCCACTTCCGGTCACCAAAGCAACTCCCAGCCGGAAATTAGCCGAATGGGGATTATAACCGGTAGCAACCAAGTCGCCAATTCCGGCAACAGTATAAGCCGTCTCTTTCCAGCCACCCAAAAACTCGATAATATTGGCCATTTCGGAAATTGCTTTTTGGACTAAAGCACCTTTATAATTGTCGCCTTTGTTCTCGCCCTTAGCTACTCCCAAAACAATGGCGTAGATATTTTTGAGAGGCCCGCACCAGGAAAGTCCGATCAGGTCGTCAAAAGGCTGTAGGGAAAGATTGGTGCCCTGAAAAAGAGAAACAATCCGGCTGACTGTTTCTGCGCCGCCACTAATTAATCCGGTGCCGCTTTCCCCCCTGGAAAGCTCGTCAGCAATCATTGGCCCGGAAATTAAGGCCAAATTGGCAGAAACTACTTCGCGGGCTATTTCCCAAGCTGTTTCCCCTTCCTCGCTTAGACCTTTACTTAAAATTACAGGCATTGCCGAAGAAGGAATCCCTGGTAAAACTTCCGCTACCGCTTGAGTGGGAATCGCTAAAAAAATAATTTCTTTGCCGGAGGATATCTTTTTAAACGGCTGCCAATTTTCCACCTTAGTTTCGTCTTTATCCCAAAAAGAAACCTGATTTTCCAAACTTTTTTCCAAAATTTGACCCAAAGCAGTCCCTATCTCTCCGGCGCCAACAATCAAAATTCTGTTGTGGTTTTGCATTTACTTACCCTGACTAACAATTCTTGCCCCTCTCTCGCCATCCTGATCCCGAGCAGTTCGACGAATTTATCCTGAGCGAGTCGAAGGACTCACTGTTGAGCTTGTCGAGAAAGAAGGATCCCCTTATGTCAGGCAACTTGCTTGGAGAGTAAAGGCATTCCTCCCCCGACGCAACCTCGGGACCAAAACAACAATTGATTGACGGGAAAATCTTTTGCTCAATCATCAAAAGATTTTCCTAATCTTTCTTATTTAAACCACTACCGTTAAAATCCCCGTCTCAATTTAGTAAAACACTCTCTGTTTTCAAAATCAACCGGCCCCCAACACCGGTTAGGTACTGCGCCTCACCTCGGAAGTGCCTATAAACCTTATCAATCAATACACTCAGCGACACCCCGGAGGTAAAATCCCCAGACACTTTCTGGACGGACAAGAAATAGCCAAACGACCAATCGAACGGATCCAAACCCTTTTATTCTAAGACGGCTTCGGCCTTGCCAAGTTCCAAAATTCCTTTTGACAAAAGCGCCGCCAAAACCTTTTTGTGAATTTTCTTTCGGGATAAAACTCTGCCCTTTTTATCCAAACACTCAATTTGAACCCAATGGTTAAACTTTTTAGCCAAATAAAGATACATTTTTTCCGCCTGTCGCAAATGTTTTTTGCTTTGCTCCTGAATATCCTTTTTTTTGCCGCCCAAATAGCCGCGGCCGCTTTTTTGGCCAATCAAGTTCCGGGCCGCTTCAAAAGGAAGGTGAAGAAAAATCACCAAGTCTTCTTTAGGCATCTTGTGGACTTTGTATTCCATCTCAATCAACCAGTTAAGAAACTCTTCTCTTTTATTTTTCTCAACTCTGCCGGTCTGGTGGGCCATATTGGCCGAAGTATAGCGGTTGGCAATAACTAAATTGCCTTTCTTCAGCCAATCCTCTATTTCATCTTTGGCAGTCAATCGGTCCAAAGCATAAGTCAAGGAAGCCAAATGGGGATCAACCTGGTCTAACTGCCCGAACTCCCCTTTTAGGTAGCGGCCGACCACTCTGCCGTGAAAAGAAGAATAATAGCGGGGAAAATCAATCAGTTTTACTTTCTCCCCTTTTTTCCTGAAAAATTCAACTAAGAGTTTTGACTGGGTCGCCTTGCCCGAACCGTCGGTGCCGTCAATCACGATCAATTTACCGCTTCTTTTACCTAACCGTTCGGTAAATCTCAGAAATTGGCGCAGAACAAACCTGATATTATCCCGGCTGAAAGCCTCGACAAACAAAAGCTGGTCGTCCTGCCACTTACCCAGTTTCTCTTTGGCAATTTCCTGCCAAAATAAACCCAAAACCGGCTTTTTTAAGATTAACGATTGGGCCGTTAAAAATCCTGTTTTAAAATCCGGATCAGTCAGGTCGGCGATCACTAAATCAACTTTTTCCAAAGACTCAATCTCGTTCTGGTAAAAAATTTTCGGGAATAAACTGGGGTTTAAAGAGGGTTTCTTGGGCGGACGGCCAGGATAAGGGTTGAGCAGTTTCGTTCCCGAATCTTCCAAAGCACGGATAATCAGCCTTCTTCTTCTCCGGCTCTGCTTGTCTTTTTTCTCCGGACTTAAGACTAAAACTTTCATCTGCCTCTATTTTACCACTAAAACCGGCTTCTTCACCAACTCATCAGATCCAGGATAATTCAACTTAGTATCACCTTAAAAGACGGAACAAAGCAACAAAAGCTAACGAAACAACGCCAGTGGCTCTTGTCTGTTTTTATCTTGCCGGCAAGACGAAAATCCGGGATCTTTGTCTGTTGCCGCGACCAACAGGCTTAACTACCTCCAAGACCGCCTCTCCTGGTCTTCCGGTCGAAGAAATTACAAAGCGCTCTTTTCTTCCTTTGCCGCTCGACGGCATATTTGTCAAAACCTCACCACCGCTTATGTCCACCGCCTCCGACGGAAAAACATAAGCAAACCGTCGGGTTCTTCCCAAACCCGCTATTCCCCGCCGCTCCTGCCAGCGAACAAACCAAGCATCCGGCGCTCGGGGAGACTCTTCAGAATTTGTCCGGCTCAACTGTCCTCTTTCCCACCAAAAAGGAGTTCCCAGACTATTATTTCTTCTTCTTCTTCTATCCTTCTCTTCCATGCCCGAATTATAAAAAAAGCCCGCCCCGCTTTTCAAGTCTGGCTTCTCCGCCCCTTATCCCTCCCTGCGCAAAGTCGGGCTTCCGGAAAAACCGTCCCGGGAAGCAACTTCGGAACCGTCATCTCCTTTCCCGCCCCTCAGGTGGCTAAACCGGTGAACACACCCTCGGCAAACGAGATTATCTTTGTCCGCCGCGGCGCAATCGCCGCCATTATCCCGATAACAGCCCGGTTTTATCTCGTTCGTTTGAGTCATCTCATTCCGAAAATCAACCGGTCATGGGGATATTGGTCATCTCCAAAAAATGCCGACAGCGGCCGGCCCTGCAAAGGCGCTCCACAACCTCTTTTTCCCTGGTCGCAACCGAATCCCGAACAAGGCGGACCGAGGTTTCCGCACAACTCCGGTCTCTCTTGATGCAGTTGTCTGGCAATTTCTGTCACTACGATATCAATTTCCCACTGAGCCCGGGCGCAAGTTCTCTTAGGAATCATTTCCATAAAACTCCTGTGGTTGCCGGAAATTAAGACTCTGGTTGCCGCCGCGTTAGGCAGCAGCATTCTGGCGTCTTCAGAAAAAGCGGCCATGTTTTTCAAAGCGTAGAAACCGGAAACCGCTGTCCTTACGGAAGAGATATATTCTCTCAGCATTTTAGAGTCGGCTCTTATTGCCGGCGGAATAATAAAAGGAAATTCAACTGTCTGATCCTCTTTGAGATCTCTGGCAACATACCGCTGGCTTTGTTGAGAAAAATGAAAATGGCGATGACGAACTAACTGGTGACTAAAAGCCCGGGATCCGGTAACAATAAAGGCCGGGCCGGAGTGTTCTAAAACTGACAAATGGCCTGTAGCGACAATGTTGTTTTTTAAAAACCGGGTAATTTCGTCTGGCGAGGCTTGCCGGGCTTTGGCAATCAACTCCTCGGTTGAAAGGTCGGAATAACAATTTAAAGCCGCGGCATAATGCAGCCCTTGGGAAGAAAGCGCGGTATCAACTCTTACCACTTCCGAGACTACCGGCCGAAGTCTTACTTTACCGGAAACCCGTTTCCCTTTTTTGTCCGCAAAATTAACTACCAAGGATAAATCCTCTGCCGGGATCAGGTTTCTTTCTATACCCCCAGCAGGGACTCTCGCCCTAACCGCAGTCGAGCCATCCTCCTGTTCCTGATAACTTTCGGCCAGTTCCTTTCTCATAAATTTTTCCGATCCAAGATCGGAATCCGCCAAAAAAACCAAAACGGACCAGTTTCAAAAATAGTCCTTTTTGTCATTCTGAACTTGATTCAGAATCGTAATTTATCAACGCGGTTCAAAATCTTTCCAGTATCTGGACGCAGTCGGTCCTTTTTGACCCTGGTATTTACTACCCAAATTTTTACTGCCGTAGGAGTTAATCGCCGGACTAGTCATTTGATAAAAACTAATTTGGGCAATATTTATTCCGGCATAGATCCGGATCGGCAGCCGGGAAATGTTGGAAATTTCAAAAGTCAGCCAGCCGGAGAAACCCGGGTCAACATAACCGGCGGTGGCATGAATTATCAAACCCAATCGGCCGAAAGAGCTTCTCCCCTCCAATTTAGCGGCAATATCGTCCGGCAAGGTTATTTTTTCCACCGTCGAACCAAGAATAAACTCGCCCGGATGGACAATTATTCCGGATTTATCTATCTTGATTTTCCTGGAAGGATCGCTCTTCTTTTTAACATCAACTATCCCCAATCGCCAATTATCAAAAACCCTGACCTCATCATCTAGTCTAAGGTCAACTGTCGAAGGCTGGACGTTTTTCTTTAAAAAAGGGTCTATCAGAATCCTTTTCTTTTCTATCTGAGAAAGAATATCTCTGTCGGAAAGAATCATTAACCTAAAGTATCCCAACTTCGAAAAATCTGTCAATCGGATCTTTTCGGACCAAAGATAGTCATCCGGTTATTTACTCATTTCTCATTTAACCATTTGACTATTTTGTCATTGGGCATTTGACCATTTGACAATTTAGCCATATAACAAATTTAACCGTTCACCCTTCGAAATCGAGAAGCTCTTTTTACTCTTCGAGCGAGTCCACGAGTCGAGAAGCACTTAAACACCCCTGGGCAGGACACCCCCGGGGTGAAAATCTTAAGACACCCCGGGGGTGGATCAGAGCCCCTTAATGTCTATGTTTTCAGCTTTCCTTCGGCTTGGCAAACACCAGCAGTCTTTTTAAAATTGTTCCCGGCGGCCAGCAGGTCTGCAAAATCAGAGTTTCCCCGTCGTGGTAGCTGTTTAAATAGCTGACTTCATCCGCCTCCACTATTTTCTTGTCAACTACCAAATAAGGATAAAGTCTTTTATTGTAAATCATCCAAATTTCGTCATTAACCTCTAAATGGTTAAGCAGAAAAAAGACAGCGTTATAACGGACCACATTCCACTGGCCGTTGGTAGAATGGGCAAAAAGATAAATCGTATCGCCCTCTCCCGGATAAGCGCTTCCGGCGGCATGAGCGACACCCTCTTTTAAAGAAAGCTGATAAACATCCCTTTCTACCGGATTGACATCGGAGACTACTTTGGCCTGAGCATTAATTTTCGGGATAATAACGGAAAAACTTTCGTCAGGATTCGGCGGCAAGGTCGGGGTCGGCTCCATTGGCGCCGGACTAACTAAGGCCGTTTCGGCCTGCCGGTCTAATTGCTCCGAGCGGAAATAAGTCAGCCAGGAGTAAACCAAGAACTCTTTGGTTAAAGGGGTGTAAAGATAGACCAGGTAAATCAACCCTATCAAAAAAAGGCCGCTGCCGACTCCAAAGATAGCCCGTCTGGTTTTGTCCGGGTTGTAAAAAATCACTTCCCTTTTCTGCTTCGCCGGCGTAATCGTCCTTTTTAGTCTGGGATTAAAAAAGTCTTTCATTTTTTCAATTATAACCTAATGGTTTTTCACCCCGGGGGCAGGCCCTGATTCCCCCGGGGTGTCCGGTAAACAGTTCTCGACAAGCCTTTGGTCCTGAGCCTGTCGAAGGGCTCGAACAGTACCAGCTTTATTCTTCGAGCGAAGCGCAGCGGAGTCGAGAAGAATTGATGGAGTTAGTTCTCGACAAGCCTTTGGTCCTGAGCCTGTCGAAGGGCTCGAACAGTACCAGCTTTATTCTTCGAGCGAAGCGCAGCGGAGTCGAGAAGAATTGATGGAGTTAGTTCTCGACAAGCTCGAACAGTAAAAAGCTATTTATCCTTCGAGCGGAGTCCTCGAGTCGAGAAATTCCTATAATTTTTTCACCCCGGGGGCAGGCCCTGATTCCCCCGGGGTGGTCTGTCGATGGTCTGTTTTTTTCACCCCGGGGTAGGCTTTGATTCCCCAGGGTGTGGACAGTTCTCGATAAGGCAGCACACCCCTAGGGTGTTAGGCAGATTTCACCCTGGGGGTGGAAGAGTTTCTCTTTTCAGTTCTTCGGTTTTAAATTTTTAAACTTTAACTATGTGTACCCGGTATGCAAGAAAATCCAGATTTAGCAGTCTAATGTGCCTATTGCCAATTTGGCACTTTTATGCTAAAATCTGGCCAAAAGAATTAATCCTTAATCCCATTTCACGGAGTTGACAAAACCTATAGTTAATGATAAAATACCGAAAATTAAATTTTAATTAAATAACATGAACGTCATTCCGGGCAAGCAAAGCGTTTCTGTTGTTGTCAAAATCTTTTCTCTGATTTTGGCAGCCAGTCTTTTCTTAAGTTCTTTAGCCATTCCGGCAAAAGGCCAATATTATTACGGCGAAGAGGATGAAGTTTCCGAAATCGTAGTTGATAAAACTATCCGCGGTTTGGATAAAGGCGAATGGAAAGACAACTATTCCAGAGATGAGATTCTGTTTGGTCCTGAAGACATTTTTGACTATAAAGTATTGGTCAAAAATACCGGCAACAGAAACCAGACTTGGATCAAGATAACCGATACCCTGCCTCCGTATTTGGACTTGGTTTTCGGTTACAATCCCGACGACGGCGAAACTTTTGACAGCGCAAATCGGGAATTAGTCTGGAAGATCGGTGAAATCAAACCGGGAGAAGAGGAATCCAGAATAATCCGGGTCAGGGTTAAAGAGGAAAATAGCGTTCCTAAAGAGATTACCAAAATTACCAACCGTGTTTGCGGCGAAGCCGAATCCGGGGCTGATGATTGCGACGAAGCATCCACTTATATTGGCAACGGCAAATTGGAAGCCGGAGAACTGCCTGCCACCGGAAGCGAACTGGTGATCGGCAGTTTAATCGGAATCGGTATCGTTGGTTTGGCCATTGTTTTAAGAAAGTACGGCCGGGGAGAATTCTTTAACAAATAATTTGTCAATTAACCCCCGGGTGTCCGCCGGCTGGCGGATTGGCTCCCCGGGGGTTAAGGATTAACAAAAGCAGAACTTAGCCAATCGGCAAAAATCCGGTTGATTAAGTCTTGCTTTTTTAAAAAAAGACACGCAGCACCTTAAAACAAAGAGCGGAGGAGGGATCAAGCGAATCTCCTCCGAGGTGATCCCTAAGCTCGTCGAGGGACTCCTCGGACGGTGATGAGCGCTTATAATCCCAAAGCATGTATTTGCTGCGATGTCTTTTATCCTCTCAATGCGGCCTTCCAAAATTGGCCTTTTTAGGCCGGATCCAAAGGCATTTTTTGCCTATCTTTCCTACTTATAGTATTGACAAAATTAATATTATAGGGTATAATACAGGGTATCAGAATATTTAATATTTAATATTTAA
>CAZWLF010000007.1:0-11371 GCA_964634805.1 uncultured Gammaproteobacteria bacterium | reverse complement strand
TCCAAGTGGTTAGAAGAGAGGGCTGGGGTCCTCGCTCTAAGCGAGCCCAGGACTCCGCTTCTCTTCTGTCCATTTGGGCAGATAGCGAAGGACTCCTCCGGGGTGGGCTTTTGACTCCCCGGATGGTGGCCGGAGCGAATTGACAAACAGATTTTTTACTCTCCCGGAGTGGGCTTTTGACTCTCCGGCGAGTGGAAAAAATCGGCTTTAGCAAACTTGAGCTGGTCCAAAGCGGACCGGAATCGGGAATGTTAAAGAACTTTGCTAAGTTTCTTTTTCAACCCCGGATATTTGAATCCGGAAGTTGGGGCAGGAACGGCAGAGGCACTTTGACCACGCTACTATGCTTACTTCGCGTTGCGAACTACGTTTGCACCCGCGAAGAGCGCAAGTACATGGTCTGTGTGAGAATTGCGCTTAACGCAATTCGCACTTTAACAACTCAATCTTTTTTTTAATCCGCCATAGAACGCAGCATGAGTCCCGCAACTGCGGGATCGAATGCTAAGTTTCGGGCGGACCTTTTCTTTAAACACGCGCTGTTTGGGAAAATCCGTTTCCAATCGCCATTTTTCATTTCAGATTTAAAATTCATTTGGTATTTTTTCATTTGAATTTTGAAGTTTGTTTGTAATTTGGAATTTGGGATTTGGATTTTCCGATTGACGGAGGACTCCTCCGAAGAGCGGAATTTTTACTCTTCCGGAGTGGGTTGACTCTCCAATAGCGAACCTCCTCCGAGGTGGGCTTTGACTCCTCGGATGGTGGTGAGCGGAGCGGAAAAATGAACCAGCGGCCATTGTTTTCTCCAAAAGGGCCTTCCAGAGTGTGAAAGAAAGTTTAGAAGAACTGTGTCGTCATTCCTTTACGTCATTCTGAGCGGAGCGAAGAATCTAGTCCCGCCGTGGTGGGACGCTTCGCTACCTGTCTGCCGCCAGGCAGGGATGCTTCATCAGAATTCAGCATGACACAGGAACAAAATGTCATCGCGATCCGCCTTAATTGGCGAGAGTGGCGATCCCGACGGGATTGCTTCGTCCCCCGACAGAAACGTCGGGGTCCTCGCAATGACAACAGTACTTTTTCTGGATTTTCTTTCACACTCTGGTGTGTGAAAAGCTTTTCACTTTCTTTTCTCAAGTCCCCAACCCCCGAGGGAAAGGGCAACTGCCTTAAAGGAGGCAAAGCAATGAACAGCAGGAACAGGAAGGTTCTGCAAGTCGGGTTCGTAGTCGTACTCAGTTTGACCGGGTGTCAGAAAGCCATGTGCAACAGTCCCGCCGGTGGCGGCGACTGGTTCGAGGACGGAACGTACGTGGAACTGGCCAGTGGCCAAATCCAGATGTGCAACAATGGCACCTGGAAAGCGGTGGATGCGCCAAAAAGCGCGCCCGTCCGAATCGCCGCCGAGCCAGCCGCCGCCCAGGATGTAGGCAAGGTCGTCAAGGAGACCGTCGTCGTCGAAAGGCCGGTCGAGGTGACCAAGATCGTCAAGGAAACGGTCATCGTCGCGAGCACGCCGGTCGTCGTCGAAAGGGTTGTCCGGGGCGGTCTCGCGGGAATCCCTGCCGAGACGATCAAGGAATACCTGCTGTCGGACACAAACGACACAGGTTCGCTCATCGCGGTTCTCAACCGCGACTGGGAGAGCGGCCAATTCGAGAGTGGCGACTGGAGTGCTTATGGGGTATCAATCCCGGACGGATCGGTCGGGTGGTTCGACACTCACACTGGACAAGCACCGGCTAATGCGGTCAGTCTTCGGAGCGAAGGCGGCTGGGGGGTATGGTACTTCCCCGCTGGTTTCGTCACCGAAGCGGCAACCGCCGGCAGGTGGATGAAGGTCGAGGGTAACATCAACCTCGCCGCCGCGCCCACCGCCAAGACCGTCGACCCATGTGCCAACATGCCAGATTTTTCAGGCATGACCGTCGATGACGGTATCAATGCGGCGAACAAGTGGTTCGAAAAAAGCGCCTGGGCAATTGGTAGCGACTTCGCTCCGGGGGGCAAGCTCCCTATTTGGTCCGTCTTTTGGACCAACTTTGAGGGACCGATCCCCGCTGGCGCCCAGTCGGTGCTGACAAACGGAGGTTACGGAATCTTCCTCGCAAGGGAAGACCTGATCGCCGTGTCAGGTGGCCGCGTTGTCTATTGTGGAGGGAAATAGGAAAACAATACATCTAGAAAAATCCCACTAGTTTGAAAAGGCTAGCACAATAGAGCGCCGACGCGCCAACCCCTGAAAAGGAAAAGGAGATCAGACGATGACGTCTGATCTCCTTACCTACTCCCGCCGGGCAGGCGGGGAAAAGGGAAAAAAGAAAAGGAAAAAAAGAAAAGATTGAGTTGTGGTGTTTTCTCCCGAAGGGAGACTGATGAGGCTTCCTGCAAAGGGCAAGCCGAAAACACCAGCAATTTATTCGTTCATTTGGTCATTTAATCATTGAACACTTAAAGAATTATTCTTCGAGCAGTGTCGAGAAGAATTATCAAAGGATAGTTCTCGACCGAGTCTGACTCGGGTTCTCGATAGACTCGAACGATAATAACAAAGGTTGGGGGATGATAATTAAAAATCAAAAGAAACCATGAAAAATATCAGGATAGAAACCATTGTCAGGACAGTCATTTTCGCCATTGTGGCGGTCTTTTTAGGCCTGCAGATTTTATCCCGGGTTGATACCTTTTTGAAAAATCAGGCGATCGATCAATGCGCCCGGTTTGGGCGGTTCGGCGCCGAAACAACCAAAGCTACTGAAGCTGGCCAGGAAAAATCCAGCAGTGACCAGCCGATCCAGGAATTATTTGATAAGTGTTTGCAGGAAAAAGGCATTAGATAAATCCGTTTATCATCATTTCAAGGGCAAGCCATGAACCAAAAAAGACAGCCATTGGTATCAATTCTTATTCCCGTTTATAACGGCGCTCCTTTTTTGGCAGAAACGATTGCTTCGATCAAGAAAAACCACTACCCCAATCACGAGGTAATTTTAGTCAATGACGGCAGCAGTGACAACAGCAAATTAGTCTGCAGAGAGTTCGCCAAAAACAGTAAAAAAATCCGCTTCTACTCCTTTGACCAAAACCAGGGTATGACCCGGGTTTTAAACTTTGGCATTGCCAAGGCAAAAGGCAAATACATCGCCCGGCTAAATCAGGACGACCTGATTATGCCAAACAGACTGGAAAAGCAGGTTAAATTCTTGGAACAACATCCTGATTACGTCGCCGTCGGCGGCCAAATTAAACTTTTTACCGAAGGCAACCCTAAGTTCGGACAGGTCAATTTCCCTTTAACCGACAAAAAAATCAGACAAAACTGGCTGATGTTTAGCCCCTACTCCGACCCGACGGTAACTTACCGCAAAGAATCGGTTTTAAGGACCGAAGGATATTCCCAGTATTTCTGGCCGGCTGATGATGTTCACATGTGGTACCAATTGGGCAAATTAGGCAAGTTGGCCAATCTGTCCGGAGTAATGACTAAAGTCAGGTGGCATCAATCCTGCGGCTCAATTAAATCGCACAAAAGGCAAATGCTGAAAACCTGGCAAGTCCATCAGTGGGCCGCTGAAAATGTTGCCAAGCCAAGTTCCGGTTTAAGAATTTTTTGGGCCTGTCAGCTTTTGGCCGGATATTTATGCCCGCCTCAATTCAACTGGGCAGTTTACCGGCTGATTAAAAAGATTCAGTTCTTAAGTTTCGACCAGATCAAAGGCAAAATCTTAGGTATTATCAACAAGCTCAAAATAGTCAAACCCCAACCGGCGATGGCCAACCTCTCCGGAGAATAAAAGAAAAACAGTTCGGCTGGTTCCTGCGGATTTAACTCGTCCTTGTCAATCTCCCAGCCGTTAGCCCAGCCATTAACTTTAACCTGTTTGGCCGAAACCCGGCCGATTCCTAAAAGGGCGTTCAGAGCAGAACCGCGATAAATCTGCCATTGGCGGTCAAAAGCCTGGTTAAAAACTAACAAATACTCTTCGTGATCGTCCTCTCCTTCAGGAAAAACCATCGACCGCCACAAAGAAGGCAATATTTTACTACTGCCGACAATCTGAAGGGGGCAGTATTGTTTTTCGGCCTGACCAAACTGCAGTTCCATTTCCCGCCAGTGAGAAGGCAGGACCATCAAGTTGAAACCGGACAAAGCAAACAGGCCCTGGTTTTTGCCGTCCTGTTCGATAGTAAAAACCTTGTCTTTAAAGTCCTCGAAGTCAGGCCGGGGATAAAGATAGTTAAAAGAGGTCTGCAGAACAAACAGAGAGAGTTCTTTTCTAACCGGAAAACTAAAGGAACAATCCTGCCAAGGTAGGCAAAATGGGTCGGCCCTTTGCAAATTTTTAAAGCCAACCACATAAGGATAGCCCTGGTTTAAAGAAAGATACTGGTTTAAATAATCGTAAAAGTCATCCCGGAGTACCATTCTGGGATATTTACCGGAGAAAAGATGATAACCTACCTGCCAAAAGTAAAAGTTCTCGCTGGCAAAAGGAAGAGTTACTGTGGCCCCGTTTTGGCAATTTTCGTTGTAAAAAAAAGTTTTCTGGTCTAAAAGACTAACGCTTCGGTAAGAATCACTGCCGGCACAGGGACGATTATAGACGACAAAAGCGTCTACTCCGGGCTGGAAAAAGTAGGCATAAGCAGAAATCATTTTCGGGATAGTAAAAGGGAGCGTTTCTCCCATAGGAGCGTTTAAAACCATTGCCAAGGACGGCTCGGGCTTGATTTCAACTTTGGTAGAAAAGACCGGGTAAAATTCTTTTAGAACCGCCTCTTCTATTGTCAGAGTATTTTTTTGGTAGTTAATCGTCGGCAAAGTCAGCAGGATTTGAACTCCCGAGCGGGTTACTTTTTTCAGTGCCGGGACGGTAAGCCAATCATGATTCGAAGCCAAAACAGCAGTATGGTTATTAAGGCACTCACCGGTATCGGGATCCATCAAACAAAGAGTGAAATAAGCCAGCGGTTTCAGCTGATCTACTTCGTGACGAACTGCCTTTTGCCAGTGGCTGGATGTTTGAAAAGCAGGATAGGGATCGATTATATCCTCTTGTCGGAACTGGTAACTAATCTCTAATTCAAGATGTTCTGCCCAGGAATCCATCTGTCCTTCCAAGGATTTAACCAGACAAGTAGTTCCGTTTTGGCTGGTTAAGGTAAGGTTTTCTTCCGTCTCTAAACTGAACTGATAGCCCGGAATTTGATCCTGAAAACAGTTAGGGTTAACCGTTAGAAAAAACTCCTCCGGAGCCAAAACAATTTCCTTTTTAGGAGCCAAAATTTTTATTTCCACTAAACCGGGGTCTATCAGGACCGTTCCTAAAGGCTTGCGTTGGCCAAAATCAAAATTAGTTAACGGCAAAACCAAACCATTAATCATTAGTCGAAGCTGGCTGTAACTTTTCTGAGGCAAAACATGCCAATCGGCTAAATAGTTCTTTTTCAAAGATTGCTCATCAATCGAGCTTAGACTCCAAACCGGGATTAGAAAAGAAAAAGCGGGTTCAGAAAAACCGTAATCAGTCGTCTTTGGTGCGTCCAGCCTATTACCGGTAACGGTCAAGCCCCGACTGTCTAGCTGGCCAAAAAGCTCTACTGAAACCGGTCCTCCGGAAGACTCCGGAACAAAAACAGAATATCTCTCCCCCCCGGTTCGAGAATGAGTCGGCAGACCCATCTGTAAATAATCGCCCCCGTCCGAAAATTCCGCTTCAAGCTGGTAAAAAGGCAGGGTTTTATAACCCTGACCCTCTTCTTGCAGAAGGTACTCCCCTTTTCTTTCCAAAAAAGCGGCTGAAAAAAGATTGGTAAAGCGGGAGTCAAACAGAGTTGCGGTTCGGACTGACTCCACCGGAGAAAAAGAATCGTTTAGTCGGTAAAGAATTATTTCATCTTTGCCGCCGGAACCGCTTTTCAGATTTTTTTCTGTAAAACCCTTTTTAAAAAACAACTCCGAATAAAAGTCCTGGTCAACCTGGTAACGTGAAATTTCCTGTAAATAATCCTCTTCTTGCAAGAAAGAAACAATCTCCTGAATCTCCGGTTTCTGATACCGGTCCCAAAAAATCCTATCTCTGGCCGCCACGGCAGTCATAACAGTTTGATCCCAAATGAGATAACCGACTTGTGCTTCTCTACAAAGATTCAAAAAAAGTTGCGACACTTTGGCAATCTCCCCTGCCCGGGCAACCGCCTGACTATTTCGAGACAAGTCTCGCACCGCCTGAAGCCATCGGTCATTTTCCAAACTGGCCGGAATAAAGGTTTTCTCTATTAATGACTTCTTTAACAAAAAGGCAAGGAAACTGGAACCATTGTAGCCCCAAGAGTAACTCTTCCAATAAGAACTCTCCGCTTCGGGCAAGTGAAGAACCCTGCCGAAATTCGGATCCTGATTGATCGTCTCGGCAATTTTAAAATAAGCCGAAGGAATCCGATTAAACATTAGGGGGCTTACCACCCCTCCTTTAAGATAAAAGCGAAAAGGAAAAAGATAGATTATTAAGAGAAGGGCCGGAATCAAACCGAATCGCCTCCCTCTTCTAGAAATAAACTTTGCAACCGCAGTGACCGAGACTGCCGCCAAAATACAGGCAGGAATCAGTAAAAAAGGGGCAAATTTTTCGCTGCCGAAACGAAAAATGATTTTAAACAAGGGGATTTTCTCCCCCAACCAGTCATAAGCAAAACCAAAAGGGGGGTATTCTTTCCTAAGCAAAACTAAACCGGCCAAAAAAAGAACCAATAACCAGACTGGCTTTCGGCCAGCCTTCTTAAAAACAGGCCAGAACAGCCCAAGACCGAAAAGGTAAAGGAGCGGGAAAATAAAAACAATTCCCCTGAGCAAAGGGCTTACCGTCAATCCGTCAACCAAAGGGTGTAAAGGAAGTCTTTCGCTTCCGGTAACTGTTTCCGTCCTGGTATAAAAATCGGTCGGGTAAAGGGTCAGTATTTTCTCCCAAGCAAAGTGGCGAGGATCCTCATTTAACTGAATCTCGTTAGGATTAATAAAAGTGGAAGCCTGAGGAATAATTGCCGATTTTTGGACCGCATAGTTAGCAAAGGGCAAGAGCCAAAAAGAGTTAATCAAAATAAAAGAGGCTAAGATAAGAAAATTTTTAAGCCACAATTTTTTTTGAAAAAGAATGACTAAGCCTAAAATAAAGCTAAGGGTAATAAAAACTGTCGCCGTAAGGTAGGCGGCGCTCAAAAAAAGGTTAAAAACTAAAAATAAGAATAGCGTTTTCCGTTCAACTTTTTGCTCCCGGCCCATTTTCAACCAGAAAAAAATAGTCAAAGGAAACAAAGCGAAACGAGAGATGTACATATCCATGGGCAGGAAAAAAATAATCAGAGTATTAAGATTAAAAAGATAAAAGAAACCGGCAACAAAGCCGGCCAGCTGAGAAAGTTGTTTTCGCGATGCCACTTCTCTTAGAACCTCTTTGGCCAAAAGAAACATCGCCACCACCCCAACATTCAGGCAAAAGAGCAAATAAGATTGCTCTGCCAGGGGGGTACCCAAAAATAACCGAGCCGGGATGAAAAAAATTTGTCTGAAAAGATCGCTCCCTTCCGAATCGCTTGGAACTCCTAAACCGCGGTATTCTCTCCAAGTGGCAAAAAGGGTCCTTGGTAAGTTTAACGAGAGGTCTAAAGAAGAAGAAAAATTATCCCAACCCGCCAAATAAAAACCAGGCTTTAAGGTCATTAAGTTCAAGAGAAGAAGGAGGAAAATCAATAAGGTTAACCCCCAGTTTCTTAACGCCCTTTCCTTAATCTTTTTAAAATCTACCCTCAAGTTCGTTTTCACAAAACCATTGTAGCAAAAATTGACAACTTGAGGAGATGCGAGAACAAACTTCCTTACGACTAATCCACCTTCACTGTCCTTAGCCTTTGGTTACACGTCGCCGAAACTTTGCACGGAGGTTTTCGCTATCTTGAAATAAAACCACCCTGAAAATCCGCCAACTCTAAGGATTTCCCTCAAAAGTCTCAGATCAAGCTGGCTTCGGTTTGTTTGCTCTACCAATAATCGCAATCTTCCGGAAAAAACGGAGCACTCATTAGAGGTTGGCTCCTATAATAAGTCAATATTGAGTGTCGATCGACACTAATAAAAATAACCCAGAACCTAAATTCCGCAAAATAACCCCAATGAAAAATATCCGGATAACATTTCTTGATTTCCTATAGTCTGTGCGTTTTCCACGCCGATCGACGTAAAATAATTACCAAGCTAAGTTTAGGAAGAAAAATAAACAACCGTCTTTTGTTATCTATCTGGATGATTAACAGATCAATTAGAAAATTATCGCGTTCTGTGGTAAAATGTCGGTTAACGACGGAAAGATGTGTGGATATGGAGCTACTACTTCGGGACATAACAGTGTCTCTTCCCTGAGACGTGATAAGCGTCGAACCGCCCTGTAGAAGAGTTAAGGTCACCAATATTCCCGCGGCGTTACCACAAACTGTTCATCTCCACGCAGGAAGCCATATCTGCGATGGGTGTACGTTGATCCTTGGAAATGATACTGTTATCACCGCAAGTAAAGACGGTGAACCCGAAACCGTGTCTCCCCTTTGCGGATCAAACCACTTGCCAAACTTAACAGCAGGTGTCCCGTCAGAGACAACGGAATCCCTCTTGTTTATGACGTGGTTGTTCCCGGAAGGTAAAAAAGTCGAAACAAAGGTTTTAAATCAGGGTAATTCCTTAAAAAAACCTACCGGTAAAGTTGATGAGTGCCAATATCATGGTAAATAACAACATCCTTCTCGCCTATCTTAAAAACCAAGCGGTATTCACGATTAACCCGGTAGGAATAAAATTCTTTTAGCTTCCCTTTTAATCTATGCGTTTTTAATGAAGGCGAAAAAATATCCTTGCGGAAGAGGTTATCCTTCTTGATCGCAAGTTTTTTAATCCTTTGAGGAAGTCTTTCAAACGATTTCTCAAAATGCTTCGTAACAAAAACTTTGATAGCCATTCAATCAAATTAGTTCAGAAAGAGACGTTATTTCTTTCAGCTTACCTCTTTTAAAATCTCTTTCACCTTTTTTGAAAACAGCCAACATTTTTTCTTCTTCTTCTTGAAAGGAAACATTTATTGAAAAGTCAGCTAATTTTTTCATAAAAACTCTGATCACCTCTTGCAAAGAGGAAAAGCCCTGAATCAAGGCCGCTTCTTCCGCCTTGACCCTTAATTCTTTTGAAACCGGAATTTGAAGAACCGTTCTATCCATCTATTATAATTGTATTACTTTCATAATAGTTGTCAAGGACATTTTTCAAAGCAGTATTTCCGCTTCCCGCATCGCCGCCAAGATGCCGTTGATCCTCTCCTCTGCCTCCGGAAGAGTCAGTTTCTGGTAGTTGTGAGGAAAATAGTGGAAGATCAGATTTCTGCCCTGCTTCCAGGCCTGCCACAGCCTTTGGGCCACTTTTACTCCGGTCTCCCCCATCTCTTCCAGCTTGCGGTAAACCGACCATTTTTTGTGCTGAAGCGCCGGGTTTAAAACCTTGCCTACCCTAAACCGGTCCGAAGAATAATTTCCTTCCGTGATCAAATGATGCCTCAAAAAAAATCCTTTTAAAAAGCCCTCGTAGGCCTTGGCAAAAGGCGCCACTACAAAGGAGTAATCGGAAAAACCGTCTTTAGGATGATCCTTGATCCAGCTTAAAAGCTGATCGCCGTCCTTGATCAATTCTTTCTGCTCAATGGTTAATGAATTCATAAAAACGATGATTAATGGCTAATGATAAATTATTAAATTGTTATAAGAGTTTCTTAATTCTGGTTCTTGATTTCTTGTTTGATATTTCTCGACTCGCAGACTCGATAGGAAAAATAAATAGCTTTTTACTGTTCGAGCCCTTCGACAGGCTCAGGACCAAAGGCTTGTCGAGAACTGTTTACCGACCACCCCGGGGGAATCAGGGCCTACCCCCGGGGTGAAAAAATTATAGGAATTTCTCGACTCGAGGACTCGCTCGAAAAATAATTTTTAAAAATGTTTGACGCTCAATAATTAATGGGCAAATAAGCAAATGATAAAATAAAAAGGCTTCGCCTTTTTCAGTCTATTTCAAACTCGACTTCCGGTTCTTCTTCAAAATCAAGATCCGAAGAAAACCCGTCTACTTCCGAGTCCAGTTTGTCCATTTCGTCATCAGTCATCAGGGAATTTGCCGTTGCCGGATCCGGGGTAACCGCCGGGTTTTCATCTTCAACCTGCACATCCATCATTTCTAACCTGACCTTGCCGGACTCCCCTGCCATCGGCGACGGGTTCTCTCCGTCCTCAAGCTCAACAAACTGCTCCCTTCGCATCTGATCTAAATTAGGACTTTTAAGCAACTGAACCAGGCCCACGCCGCTAACAGTCAAAATCAAAAGACCGGCAATAATAAATCCGTATTTTCTCATATTTTATTTAATTTAATTATATAACCGTCACCCGCTCAAGAGACAAAGAACAAGACTACTGTTTAATCTCCTGCCACAGCTGACGGGCGGTGTTTCTAAAAGAGTTCATCTGCCGATAAACTTCTTTCAGTAAATCGCCGCCTTCTTGAAAAAGAGAATCAACATTGTCAGCGCTATCAATGGCGTTGAATTTCTCCTCTGCCTGAGCTATTTTTGAACTCATTTCCGATGATTTATCTTTTAAATCTGAAAGCAGAGCTTTGGCTTCAACAGTATCCTGGCCTGCCTGTTCGGCGGCGCTAACCGCGGCTTCCAATTTAACCAGCGCCGCCCGGCTTCTGGATTCAATTGATTTAGCCCGGGAAACCAAAGCTAAACCAAATAGTTTCTTTACTAACCATCTCTTTCCCTGCCAGTATTGGTGAACTTCCTGACCGATCGCCCTCACCTGGTCAACCGTAGTTGCCTGATCTACCGCCGCCTCTTTCTGATTTAACCAATCTCTTGCTGTTTTTATCTCCGCAATCGCCTGGTCTTTAACCGTCTGGTCAACCGCTTCCATTGCCTCCAGCCTCGTTTGCCAGCGGGAAAGATGGCGAACCATCATTGCAATCGAACGTTTGGCGAAATTTTTAGCCACGTCTGAACTCACTTCTTTTTCCTGCTCGGAAAGACGGCGCCAGGAATTTATTTCCGTTCTGGCTTGAAGATAGTCCTCCCTTGACTCCTGAAACATTTCCCTTGCCTCTTCTCTGATCTCCCAAGCTTCCTGCCTTATCTCCCCTCTCAATCCCATTTGCGCCCAAACCCCTGTTGCCAATCTTGGAACAACCACCGGAAAAAACAGCAACGAAATCCAAAATAATTTTTTATTCTTAGTCCGCATTCTGTGTTTTTATTAAAAATTAATTTTTTAACCCCTTCTT